>JBEDAP010000319.1:0-5217 GCA_041177705.1 Bacteroidota bacterium | reverse complement strand
TTCTGTTGGACGTGCATTTACATTTCTTTTGGTAAGTACTGCGTCGTTGATGCGGAGCTTGTACAAGAATTTCAGTTCACCCTCTTGCCTTACTTCGCTTACTTGATTGTTGTCGCCAGCTCCTCGTGTTTCAAGCAAACCGCTTTGGTAGTTGGTGATGGGAAAGACATAAGTACTGTCGTTGGTAATCGAAATATATCCGATGGAGTCCGGTTCTGATTTATCCCATGCTTTGAGTGTGGAATCCAACTCTTTGCGCTCGGGGTTTCGCAATACTTCTTCACCTATGCGGTACAATGTATCGAGTCCGGCTCGTTGGGTTGTAAAAAATCCAGCGTAACGATTTGCAATACCGTTGGCATCACTTACAAAAGTGAAGTGATTTACATTGTACTGCAAGGGATAACGCGCCTGTCCTATGGATTGATTGGTTAATTGAGTGATTTGTCTAAACTCACTTTTGGTCCAGTTGTCCACCATAAAAACTCTAAAATTATTTCTAGATGGAATGGACGTATCGGCTTTGGATGCACGGGGGGCTGGTCGGTTTGACGCAAAAAGAATTCCCGTTTTGTTAGGGAAAGCGGCAAACGATGCATCTACGTCATCGTAAATATCGTTTGTTATTTGTTCAATGGCATTCTCTTTGATTTTGTAAACGAATATATCGGACTGCCCATTTTTTACAGCACTCAAGATCAACGTATTGTTATCCAGCATGAATTTAGCATCCTGTATGAGTTGGAACGCATCCAATTCCTGCTTGAAGGTTTTGATTCTGGCTACAACATCGTAGACAAACATTTTTATTTTTCCTTCTTCGTGGTAAATCACCAATAACCTTGAACCTTTTGAATCCCACGCCATTAAAGGGTAGTTAGGATTCAATTCATCCTGTAAATTCAATACACCGGCTTTCAGCAGTATTTTTCTTTTATCCGATAAATCTTCCAATACAACCCGGTAAATTCCTTTTTTATATTCCACAACACCGTAGGTATTGTTTCTTAGAATGGGATTGGCTTGGAAGCGGAAATAATCTCTGCCGTTTTTAACTTCTTCTACCGCTACAACATTTCCTTTGGGTTGATTCCTTCTTCCTCTTAAATCGCCCAAGTATTTATCAGACTCCATTTGCATGAAGTCACCCAAAAGCTCCTTGAATTTCTTTTTGGTAACTTTTAAACTAGCAGAGTTTAAACTTTTGTAAATACGTGATAGATATAGAAAATAAGTGATGTTGTCTTTTTTGTATTGTTCGCCCACAAATTTCCAAAATGCATGACCGGCAAGTTCGGGGTCAGCAAAGGCTAGCTGGTAAAAGGTTCTGTATTTGCCGGAGAGCAAGGCAGATTTTAGCTTGTCGTCCCATACTGGACTCCAACTTTCTCCAACATACGATATGTATCCGTCCACCAACCACTTGGGTAAATCCAATAAAGCCTGATTGCTAGCAAATTCGCCTAGGTCGTCTCCGAATAAGAGATTTTCAACCAATACTCTTGCGATTCCTTGCCTGATTTTGATCCGCAACTCATTCAGGTTTCCATTGTTGAAAACAATGATTTTGTTGTTGACCAGTTTGGTAACACCTCCTGTATTTTGCCAGTCGATTCCTATACCAATATTCGATTGCTTGAAGTCTGTAAAACTGTTGTAGATGACAATGTTGGCTCTGCGCTGCATTCCATATTCAACAAACTCTTCAATTTGTTCCAATTCTTCTTCAGCAATTTGAGCAACAAATTTTCCCAATGCCAAACCACCTTCGCTGTAATACGTGTTGAAATTTCGAGTTTGATAATATCTCCAATTGAATTTTTTATACTGCACTCGATTTTTGCCGTATTCAACGGTGCTGACTTGAGCCTGAATATTCCAGCTCATTAAAAAAGCAACGACAAAAAAACAGTATAACTTTTTAGACATAACCCAAGTGGTAATGATTGAATACCTTTGCCTCCGCAATCCCTTCAGAACCCGATAAAATTAACGCATTTACCGTACAAAAGGAGGCAATGATAAACGTTAAAATTTTTACTTTCAACCCGCTCTCTGAGAACACCTATTTGCTCTATACGGAAGATAAAAATTGCATGATCATTGACCCGGGGTGCTATTTTGACCATGAAAAGGAGGAACTAGTCCATTTTGTTCAGAAAAATGGCTTGAAACCTGTGCTTTTGGTGAACACCCATTGTCACTTGGACCATGTATTTGGAAATAAGTTTATCCACGAGAAATATGGACTAGAGCTTCACCTGCATCACCTGGAGAAAAATGTATTGGATATGGCTCCCGCAAGTGGCCTTATGTGGAATGTACCGTTTGATAATTACGCCGGGCCTTTGCATTGGATTGAAGAGGGAAAATCGTTGCTTTTTGGAGCGGAAGCGTTGACTGTATTGCATACGCCTGGGCATTCTCCTGGAAGTATCTGTTTGTATAGCGAACAGAATGGTTTTGTTGTAGGTGGCGATGTTTTGTTTAGAGAAAGTGTAGGTAGAACTGATTTGCCCGGGGGAAGTCCGGATCAGTTACTCAAAAGCATTGAAGAAAAATTATATACACTTCCGGAGGAAACGATCGTATATCCTGGTCATGGCATTCCCACTAAAATTGGATACGAGAAACTAAACAATCCCTTTGTACGGGGGAATTAAAAAAAGCGATACAAAGGAGTTAAAACGGAAATTTTACTCAATTCCTTTTTTTCTTTTTTGAGAACATAAAGTAAAAAAAGAAGCCAGCATGCAATTCCGATTCCATGCAAGTAATATAATGCCAAGCCATTTTGGCGAAGCAGAAAATGAATTGCAAATAGCATCAATGCAATGAGTATGTAGAATGCACCATTTTTTACTTGGTAAGGGATGGGATAATATTTCTGCCCCAAGTAATAACTTGTAGTCATCATAAAACCATAGCATGCCACTGTGGCCAATGCACAAGCCCAGAAGCCCCAAAAGGGAATGAAGAGATAATTGACAACAATGGTTATCAATGCTCCCCCCACTGTAATCAGAGCCCCTGTTGTTGTTTTATCGGTAAGTTTATACCAGATGGAGAGGTTGTAATAAATGCCCAGGAATAGCTTTGCCAGCATCAAAATGGGAACTATCAAAAGACCCTCAGCATATTCCGGATGAATATTCACCCGCATGAAATACTTCCATACATCTAGAAAAAGAACGACGCCTAAGAAGCAGAGACAGCAGGCGATGATGAAAAATCGCATGATACGCGCGTAAATTTCAGGGGCTTTTTCATTTTGTGCATGTTTAAAAAAGAAGGGTTCGGCACCCATGCGAAAGGTTTGGATGAATACCACTATCAATACGGCCAGTTTGTAATTGGCGCTGTAAATACCATTCGCTGATCTAGCTTCCAGCTCGGTTCCAGAAAATCGGTGCAGAATCAAAAAACGATCAATCGTTTCATTGATCATTCCACCAAAGCCAACAATGATCAGTGGCGTGGAATAGATAAAAATTTCTCGCAACAGGTTGCGATCCAAGTTTAGTTTGAATCCTTTGAATTCTTTAACTAGCAAAATCAATGTACATACGCTTGCACCCAGTTGAGATAAAAACACGTACCCTATTCCAATGGATGGATTGTAGAATGAAGCCCAAATTGAATTTGTATTGGATTCATAATCTGATTTGCACAGGTATAGAAAAAAAACAACCCCTCCGATATTGATCAGGATATTGGAGAGTTTTATGAATGCAAATTTTTTAGGTCTTCCCTGATGCCGGAGTCTCGAAAAAGGAACAACGGCAAGCGTATCAACGGCCACAATCAAAATAACATAAAGTATATATTGCTTTTTTCCTCCCAAGCTCATCCATTGAGCCAGAGATTCACTCGGGATATAAAACAGGGCACTTAGCACCAGGGTTGTGATGAGGAGTAAACCGAAGGTATTGTTGAAAACTTTCGATTCCTCTATTTTCTGACTAAATCGAAAGTAGGAGGTTTCCATGCCGTAGGTAAATAGGATATTCAAAAAAGCGGCAAGTGCAAATAAAATCGAAATATCTCCAAACTCGGGTGATGCATAAATACCCGCCAGCAAGGGGGTTAGCAGATAATTGATAAATCTGCCGATGATATTACTCAATCCATACCAGGCCGTTTGATTGGCCAATTGCTTGAGAGAAGCCAACTGAATTCTTTTTTCAAATGTAAGCTATCTTCATTCAATCATTCTTGTTCCGGTTTCCATAATTTTAACGTTCCAATCTATATTCATGCGAGTTGTAATTCAACGAGTATCTCGTGCATCGGTTCAGGTAAACCAAAAAATAACGGGGGCTATCAACAATGGACTCCTAGTATTGCTTGGTATTGAGGATGCCGACGATTCAAGCGATGTAGATTGGCTGGTTTCAAAGATTGTTCAGTTGAGGATTTTTAACGACCAAGCCGGAGTCATGAATTTGTCTGTTAAAGACGTTGGAGGAGGAATTTTAGTGGTGAGCCAGTTTACGCTCCACGCAGCAACCAAAAAAGGCAATCGACCTTCTTATATCCGTGCCTCCAAAGCGGATAGGGCAATTCCACTTTACGAATCCTTCAAAGAACAATTAGCACTTGAATTGGGAAAGCCCATGGAATCGGGCGTGTTTGGAGCTGATATGCAAGTTGAATTGATTAACGATGGGCCAGTTACCATACTCATGGATACAAAAAACAAAGAATAATGACCATTTCAGAAGCACAAAATCAAGTAGATCAATGGATCAAAACCCTGGGTGTTCGATATTTCAGTGAATTGACGAACATGGCAATATTAACGGAGGAGGTAGGAGAGTTGGCAAGAATTATGGCCCGCACCTATGGAGATCAATCCTTCAAAAAAAATGAATCATCGGATTCTCTTGGAGATGAAATGGCAGATGTGCTGTGGGTCTTGATTTGTTTGGCCAATCAAACAGGTATTGATTTGACCGATGCCTTTGAGAAAAATATAGAGAAAAAAACAAAGCGAGATAAAGATCGCCATCAGAATAATTCAAAGTTGCAATAGTTCGAAATGGTGTTTGCAGTCGATCTTAGTTGAGATTCAAGCTAGGTCTCATTTCATTATCTTTGCGCCATGGTTATCGCAGATCAAAACAAGTTTCAGGCTATCATTTCGCATGCCAAAGAGTATGGATTCGTATTTCCTTCCAGTGAAATTTACGATGGGTTAAGCGCGGTGTATGATTA
>JBEDAP010000318.1:0-2671 GCA_041177705.1 Bacteroidota bacterium | reverse complement strand
ATTACCAGCCAATGCCATAATCCTCACCGTGATTACTGGATCCTCCCCATAAGCTGCCATGCTTCCAATCAAAGTATATGGCATTGATCGGTCCGGATGTTCGATCGTCAAAACTCAATGTATATCCCATTTTTTTCAATGCAGCTCTGGTAGATTCCAGCGTTTTATCGATTAGCAAAATGCTACCGGGTTTCGGTTTTCTGTCTTCTACTTTCATGCCTCCCAACGAAAGCCAAAGCTGATTTGAATTGATGTTTGCAGCTTCGGTTGCTTGTTGTACGGTCATGCCAAATTCAACCATGTTTAAGAAGAATTGCAACAGATTTTGATCTTGCGTATCACCACCTTGAACAGCAAAAGCCAGATAGGGTTTTCCATCTTTCAATGCTAGACTGGGAGTGAGTGTTACGCGTGGTCTTTTTCCAGGAGCTACAACATTGAATGGATTGAGTGCCGAGTCTAAAACAAAACTTTGCATACGCTGACTCATGCCTACGCCGGTTTTGCCCGCAATGCACGCAGGGATCCATCCACCACTGGGTGTTATTGAAACGATCCATCCTTCTTTATCTGCAGCTTCCACCGAAGTTGTTCCTCTCCAAAGTCGATCTTGATAAGCCGCTTCTGCCATGGCCATTTCAGTTGAATCGTGTGCTGGCACAAAATTTCTACTGGAACTATCATTTCCCCAAAAGCCTCTGCTACTCAATAATTCTTTATATGGGTTTGTTTTTCCTTCGAAAGGATAGGGGTCGCCCGGACCGGCATTGGCATCGTTTTGATCGGGATTGATTTGAGCTGCACGTTTCTTGGCATATTCCTTACTCAATAATCCTTGAATGGGTTCTTTGGGTCCGTGATGCGGATCGCCATAATAAAAATCACGATCTGCAAAAGCAAGATTCATGGCTTGGTATACCGTATGAATATAAGCGGGACTGTTATATCCCATTTTTTTAAGATCAAAATTTTCTAGAATGTTTAAAGCTTGCAGCATGGACGGACCTTGTGTCCACTCTTGCATTTTGTACACTTCAATTCCTTTGTAGTTAACATGACGGGGCTCTTCCTCGATGGGCTTCCACTTCGCTAAATCATCTTTGGTGATCAATCCACCTTGCTCTTGACAGCCCCTTACAAATTCATCTGCAATGTCTCCTTTGTAGAAACGATCGTAGGCAGCTTTGATGGCGTCTTTGCGACTGGCTCCTTTTTTCAAAGCAGCTTGCTCAGCTTCTACCATTTTTTTCAAGGTGTTCAATAGATCTTGCTGTACGAAAATCTCACCGGCTTCCGGTGCTTCGCGTTTTTCTCCAAGGTGTGGCAGGAAAACGGATTTGCTATAGGGCCATTCTTTGATTCTCGACTTTCCTCTTTCTATACTATTTGCAGTTTGCGCCTCAATGGGATATCCAGTTGCCAATTCCATCGCGGGTGCTAACACTTGCTTCAAACTCATGGTTCCGTATTCAGCAAGCATGTGACAGAGTCCACCGGGTGTTCCAGGAGTGGTGGCGGCCAGTGGTCCATATTCAGGAGGAAAATTATATCCCTTACTTTTAAAAAATTCCGGAGTAGCTCCAGTGGGAGCAACGCCCATCGCATTGATGCTAATAACTTTTTTTGTTTTGGGGTTGTAGATCAGGGTTTGTGTTTCTCCTCCCCAACTCAAAACATCCCACATGGTGCAGGTAGCAGCTAGCATGGCACAGGCCGCATCAACTGCATTTCCACCCTGATTGAAAATGGTAGAACCTGCTGTTGCTGCTAATGGCTTACCAGTAATGGCCATCCAATTTTTACCATGCAAAGGAGGCTTCTGAGTTTGCTGTGCAAAAACTCCCATGGAAAAAAATCCTGCAATAAATACAATCAACTGCTTTTTCATATTATCCTTTGTAAAGTTTTCCTTTTTTCATGATGATGTCAACACGCTGTAACAAATTCATATACTTCAGCACATCTCCTTTAACAGCAATGATGTCAGCTTGTTTACCTTCGCTGATGGTTCCTACTTTATTATCAACACCCATGAATACCGAAGGCCAGTAGGTGGCAGATTTGATCGCTTGAACCGGATCAACTCCAAATACGCGTGTCCAAACATCCAACTCATTCCAGGTGCTTTGCGAATGAAACTTCATGGGTATTCCACTATCCGTTCCAATCAATAGAACCACACCCGCTTTTTGCAATTGCCTGAATTTGGTTTCCAATGTTGGCTTGCGAATGGGAGTGAGTTGGAAATAACTCATGCGACCGGGATGCTTCAATGAATTTTTAATATCAGCAACAACTGAATCAGGCAATCCCAAATGCCAAGATGGATCGTCGATTTTTTCAGGATTGTCGCGAACGTCTTCGTAATTGTATAATCCTTCAATGGTTGGAGTCCAGAACAGCGGTCCCTTGCTCATTTGTGCTGTCCGTTCTGCAATGGCCTTTACGATATCATCCGGATATGCAGGAGCAGAAGATAATCCGGTGTGTTCGAAATTATCAACTCCGGCTTCCAATCCAATTCTGATTTCATTGGGACGATGAGAGTGACCAACAACTTTCAATTTATTTTTATGTGCCTCATCTACAATCGCAAAAACTTCTTCTTTGGTCATTTCATCCTGATCAATCAGCTTGATACAATCCACTCCAGCTTTGGCTAATTTCTGAA
>JBEDAP010000317.1:0-2939 GCA_041177705.1 Bacteroidota bacterium | reverse complement strand
CAACGCACGTCTTCATTCCTTGATATTTTCAGGCTGCAAATTGAATCTTATTGCCAGATGCGCCTTACGAAATAGGAAAAGCAGTTTACGAAATCCGTAAAATCATATCAGCCAAGATTTATAGAAAATTGGATAATTTGCTATCATGAAAAAGTGGGTATTTATTAATTGGGTTTTGGCACTGGGATTATCAACCGCGGCTCAAGATTCGTCCAAAAAAAATTCGGATAGTGTTTATCGTCCTTTGATACATTTTACACCTTCAACTGGGTGGATGAACGATCCAAACGGAATGGTCTTTTACAAAGGGACCTACCATGTATTTTATCAACACAATCCCAATGCATCCGTATGGGGCCCTATGCACTGGGGCCATGCAACCAGCTCCGATCTTATTGATTGGAAACATCAACCCATAGCGCTCTATCCAGATTCATTGGGAACCATTTTTTCTGGTTCTGCAGTTGTCGATCATAAGAACAGTTCTGGATTAGGAACGGCCGATAACCCTCCTTTGGTAGCAATATTTACGTATCACAATCAAGCCTTGGCAGACCAAAAGAAAAAAAACTTTCAAACCCAGGGGATTGCCTACAGTTTAGACAATGGGGTAACCTGGAAGAAATACGAGAAGAATCCGGTTATCCAAAATCCAGGGATACCTGATTTTCGTGATCCCAAAGTCACCTGGTTGGAAGATCAACAAAAATGGGTGATGGCACTGGCGGTCCAGGATCGTATTTATTTTTATGGCTCCAAAAATTTACTGCAATGGGAATACCTAAGTCAGTTTGGTAAAACCAACGGAGCACACGGTGGCGTTTGGGAATGCCCCGATCTTTTTCCAATGGAATTTGAAAACAAGACATATTGGGTTTTGATTGTAAACATCAATCCTGGTGGTCCCAATGGAGGCTCCGCAACTCAATATTTTATAGGAAATTTCGATGGAAGAGAATTCAAGCCATTCACGGCTGAGGTTCGGTGGCTCGACTTTGGTCCGGATGAATACGCTGGTGTCTCTTGGTTCAATACAAGTCAACGAAGAATTTTTATTGGATGGATGAGCAATTGGAGTTATGCCAATGTTGTTCCGACTGAAACCTGGAGGAGTGCTTTAACGATTCCGCGTGAATTGAGCCTTGTTAAAGTTAAGGATGTATTGCTTTTAAAATCTTTACCGGTGAAAGAATTAAGTTCTTTGATCGAGTCTCAAACCAAAGAAATAGACAATCAAAAAAATCCATTTCGAGTTCAACTAACTGCACAAGCAAATGCAGATTTTTCAGTTGAGATTTTTAATGATCAAAAAGAAAAAATTATTTTGGGTTACGATAAAAAGCAGAATCAGTTTTATATCGATCGAACTAATTCTGGAAAGACTAAATTTTACAGTGAATTTGGTAAGATCCATACAGCCCCAAGAATATCAAACGACAATTTGATTCAACTTGATATTTGGGTAGATCGAACTTCTGTAGAGCTATTTGCCGATGAGGGCCTAACGGTGATGACATCTATTTTCTTTCCCAATCAAAGCATGAATAAAATTAAGTTCAATGGTAAATGGCCGAAGGATAAGTCGCCTGTCATCACGTCCCTAAAGTCCAGTCAAAATACTAAATGAAAAAAATCAAATTTTTCTTCGGAGTCCTGTTTTTTCAAGTTGGGTTTTGCATTGCTCAACCTAAACTGGAATGGCCTCGCGTAGAATCCATTCACAAGCCATGGACACGCTGGTGGTGGCAGGGGAGTGCCGTGGAAAAAGCGGATATCGTTTGGATGTTAGATGAACTGAATTCAAAAGGGATTGGTGGAGTTGAGATTACGCCTATTTACGGAGTAAAGGGGGAAGAAAAGAAATTTAAATCTTTTTTATCTAGAGATTGGCAAGATGCTATTCTATTTACATTGAAGGAAGCTGAAAAAAGATACATGGGTGTAGATATTGCCAATGGAACAGGATGGCCCTTTGGCGGACCATGGATTAAAGAGAGTGATGCCAGTAAATCGCTTTATCTAAAACGAATTGTAACCCAACCATCGGGTAACTGGAAGGATAGTCTTACCCTGAAGCGAGAGGGATTTGTTCGGGTTGCAAACCAAAAGCCATTGACTGTTAGCGATGTTGAACAAAAGCTAAAAACAGCGGCCTCGCTTCAGGAGCTAGCCATCGATCAGTTGCAATATCAGGAGAAACTAAATCCTATATCATTGTTGGCAATAGATTCAATTGGAAATAAATTGGATTGGACAACTCAATTGAATAACCCCTCATCTTTGAATGTATTATCTCAAGGCAAATGGACACTCTATGCAGCTTATCAAGGGCTTCATGGTAAAATGGTAGAGCGAGCTGCACCCGGAGGAGAGGGATATGCCATCGATCATTTTTCTCTAAGTGCTACTCAGAATTATCTTGGTGCATTTGACTCTATTTTTAATTCTCCGAATTATTCCTACATACGATCTTTTTTCAACGATTCATATGAAGTAGATGATGCAAGAGGTCAAGCGAATTTTTCCAACGAATTGTTTTCCTTTTTCAAGAGAAAAATGGGATATGCCTTGGAAATGGAGTTGCCTGCATTGTTCGGGTTTGATTCAGTGCAGAAAAATGCCAGAGTTCGCTATGATTATCGAATGGTTATTGATGAGATGATTTTAAATAATTTCACAGGTACATGGACCAACTGGGCGCATGCAAAAGGAAAACTTACCAGAAATCAATCTCATGGCTCTCCGGCCAATACGCTGGATTTATATGCGCGAGTTGATATTCCCGAAACAGAAGGTACTGAGCTCATGCGGTTTAAGTTTGCAAGTTCGGCAGCACATGTTTCAGGAAAAAAAATCATTGCCGCTGAAGCTGCAACCTGGTTGAATGAAAATTTTACCAGTTCGTGGGCTCAAGTTAAAAAATCAGTCGACCGTTATTT
>JBEDAP010000316.1:0-3129 GCA_041177705.1 Bacteroidota bacterium | reverse complement strand
TACGGAGATAGCCTTCTTTATCTGCATCTAAAATCGCAACCAAAGACACTTCCGGCAGATCCAATCCTTCTCTTAATAAATTCACACCCACCAAGACATCAATTTCGCCCAAACGAAGTTGTCGTAGTATTTCTACCCGGTCTAACGTGTCTACCTCGCTATGAATGTATTTGGATTTGATCTGAATGCGCTGTAGATATTTATCCATTTCTTCTGCCATTCTTTTCGTAAGGGTCGTAACCAATACGCGATCTCCTTTTTTTACTGTTTTGTCAATTTCTTCCAAAAGATCATCTACCTGGTTGATGCTGGGTCGTACTTCAATGGGGGGATCCAATAGGCCAGTTGGTCGAACAACCTGTTCAACAACTACGCCCTCTGTTTTTTGCAATTCATATTCACTCGGTGTGGCAGAAACAAATACAACCTGGTTGAGCATGTTTTCGAATTCATTGAAATTAAGCGGTCGGTTGTCTAGTGCTGCTGGTAAGCGAAATCCATAATCTACTAAAACCAGCTTTCGACTTCTATCGCCACCATACATTCCACTTACCTGTGGGATGGTCTGGTGACTTTCGTCAATCACACATAAAAAATCTTTAGGGAAATAATCCAGTAAACAGAAAGGGCGGGTTCCTGGAGTTCTTCTATCAAAGAATCGGGAGTAATTCTCAATTCCGTTGCAGTATCCAAGCTCTTTGATCATTTCGATATCAAAGTTCACTCGCTCTGAAAGGCGCTGTGCTTCGATGAATTTTCCAGATTCTTTGAAATAAGCTACTTGTTTGCCAAGCTCATCTAAAATTTCTGAGATGACCTCATTGATAATTTCTTTGGGTGCCAGGTAAAGATTGGCGGGGAAGATAGCAGCGGTATCGACGCTAGCAATTCTTTTTCCGCTTGTAATTTCAAGTGTATCGATAGATTCAATTTCATCGCCAAAAAAACTGATTCGGTATCCGAAGTCGACATACGGAAGGTTGATATCAACTGTATCTCCTTTAACCCGAAAGCTTCCTCTTTTAAAATCCAATTGTGTGCGATGGTAGAGTGAGTTGACAAGTGCATGTAAAAATCCTTGGCGACTGATGATTTGTCCTTTGTGAATTCGAATAATTCCATTTTCAAATTCAGTAGGGTTGCCCATACCGTAAATGCAACTTACGGATGCAACCACAATGATATCCCTTCTTCCGCTTAGCAATTCTGAAGTTGCTTGCAATCGAAGTTTATCGAGTTCCTCGTTGATGGCTAAATCTTTTTCTATATAGGTATCACTAACGGGCAAGTATGCTTCGGGTTGATAATAATCGTAATACGAAACAAAATAGCCTACTGCATTATCTGGAAAGAATTGTTTGAATTCACCATAGAGCTGCGCAACCAAGGTTTTGTTGTGCGTGAGCACCAAGGTTGGTTTTTGAACCTGCTGTATAACGTTGGCTACAGTGAATGTTTTTCCTGAACCCGTTACACCTAATAAAGTTTGATATTGTTCACCGGATTGTATGCCTTCCACCAATTGTCGAATTGCTTCTGGCTGATCACCTGCAGGAGTATAGGGAGCTTGAAGTTGGAATAACATCTCCCAAAATTACGTTCTAATTCTCACTTGAATTTTGGAGGGTGGACATCGTCGTATGGGGTAAGGTCTTGAAAAAACTTACCCAATGCCAACAGCGATTCTTCTTGGAAAAGATTGGAGAGGAAGCTGATGCTGTTGGGAACGCCCTGATTGGTTAATCCAATGGGCATCGAAAGTGCAGGATGTCCAGTGAGATTGGTGATTGCCATTTGTCTTCCAGCAAAGCTGGGAGTAATGACAACGTCATATGGTTGCATGGCTTCGTTCATTTTTTGCATGAGCAAAGTTCTGTGGCGGTTGGCATTGATGTAAGCAACTGCAGGGATTGTTCTTGAAACCCTGAAATAATTAGGCCAATCGAATCTAGTTTGTTTGGTCATTGCATCATCCAAATCGGTGCGCGTAAATTCATCAAATGCAGCAGCAGATTCAGCGCCAATCACCATACCGATGATATCGAATTTATAAACATCGGTATCTGGAAGTACCATGGGCTTTACATCCATTCCTTGTGCTTGCAGTGTTTTAATTACATTCCATTCTTGTGCGTTGGAATCGAGCTTGTCAAAATGATTTTTGGCGTATGCAATCTTCAATGATTTTACATCAGGGGTAGCAGAATAATTAAATGCTGCATTTACTGCACTTGCATCGTTTCCATCTGTTCCGTGTATGAATGCAAAAACTGTTGCAGCATCTTCTGCAGATCTGCAAATCGGACCAATTTTATCCAGGCTCCAACTCAGCGTCATAGCGCCGGTTCTGCTTACACTTCCAAACGTCGGACGAAGTCCGGTTGCTCCGCAAGTATGACTGGGTGAAATGATGGATCCATGTGTTTCTGTCCCGATAGCGAATGGGACCAAACCTGCCACAGTAGCAGAGGCTGATCCTGCGGATGATCCACTGGATCCGCGCTCTAAATTCCATGGATTTTTTGTTCTGCCACCAAACCAATAATCGCCCATTGCCAGGGCGCCCAATGTAAATTTTGCAATCAATACGGCACCGGCATCTTTTAATTTCAAGTATACATAGGAGTCTTCATCGATTGACTGATTTTTGTAAGGAGCTGCACCCCAGGTGGTGAGAGTTCCTTTTACAGCAAACAGGTCTTTGAGTCCGTAGGGTATACCATGCAGAGGCCCGCGATCTATTCCTTTAGCAAGTTCCTCATCTGCTTTTTTTGCTTGATCCATGGCGATGGATTCTGTGGTGCTGACTACACATTGGAGGCTGTCACCAAATTTTTTTATTCTATCTAAGAAAAAGGAAGTGAGTTCTACAGAAGTAATGGATTTATTTCTCAGCAAGGATCCCAATTGCTGAATGGAATAAAAAGCCAGATCATTTTTATTTTCTGGTAGTTGAATTTTTTTAGTGTAGGTCCACTTGAGTTTACGTTGTTGGGTATTATCCGGAGTTAATTTTTGCATCATGCTCATGCTCACATTGTTATTGAGTGGAAGCAGATGCATTTTTTGATAGTCGATGATGTTGTCACGTAAATCCGGAATCATCATCTCAACCTCTTTATCGGTATA
>JBEDAP010000315.1:0-5538 GCA_041177705.1 Bacteroidota bacterium | reverse complement strand
TGCACAAATCCTTGTTTGGATTCGGTGGTCTCCGGCGACCATTCATCTTTCGGCAAGGAAGCAATAAATTCAGATAGAATCTTAATGGCATTAACCAACTTTCCTTTGGCATAACCAGGATGTGCAATGACTCCATCAATACTAATTTCTACTCCATCGGCATTGAATGTTTCAATTTCCAAAGACCCTCTCTCACCTCCATCCAAGGTATAGGCAAAATCTGCCCCTAATTTTTGCAGATCCACATGCTCAACTCCTCTCCCAACTTCTTCGTCAGGTGTAAATAGAATTTTTACTGTGCCATGTTGGATGGAAGGAGTACGCATCAATACTTCTGCCAGTTGCATGATGATTGCTACACCTGCTTTATCGTCCGCGCCTAAAAGAGTTCGACCACTGGCTGTAATGATATCTTCTCCAATTTTTTCTTTCAGATAAGGATGATCCACTACACGAATTATCTGTTGCGGATCATCTGGCAAGCTGATATCCTGACCTTGAAAATTTTTATGCAAAATAGGCTTCACACCGGCTCCACTGCAATCCGGAGCTGTATCCAAATGCGAACAAAAGCAAATGACTGACACATCGCGACTTGAATTAGAGGGAATGGTTGCGTAAACATAGCCCCACTCATCTACGTGTGCATCTGAAATACCTAAGTCAATTAATTCCGAAACCAATACGTGAGCGAGATCTTTTTGCTTTGCTGTAGAAGGAAATGTATCACTATCCGGATCGCTCTGTGTATCAATCTGCACATACCTCATGAACCGTTCTGCAATCTTACTCATGTTATCCGTTTAATTAAATTCTCGTCTTTTAATGTGCCCGGTAGCCACGTAAAAAAACATCAATGGGCATTCGCTTTTTACCTTCCATTTGAAGGTCGAGCACTTCAACCCAACCATCTTGGGCCGCAAATCGCAAATACGTTTTCCCATCGGTTTGACTCTCCCCCGGCTTAAGTCCAGTTAGTGTCTCTTCAAATTTGGATTTATAAATCTTGATCATTTTCTCATTCCACATAGTGTAAGCAGCAGGATAAGGTGAAAGTCCACGTATTTGATTGTAAATACGCACAGCAGATTGGTCCCAGTTAATCTTGCAATTCTCTGAATTTAATTTAGGCGCCAACTTCAAAACTTCATTTGCAGAGTGTGCCGACTGAGGTTGTCCTTTTAAACTTCCTTGGCAATACCCACGCAGCGTTTCCAATACAAGCTTTCCACCTTCAACCATCATACGGTCGTGTAGTTCTCCTGCCGTTTCCTCTTTACCAATGGATATTTTTGCTTGAAGGAATATATCTCCTGTATCGATCTCATGCTGCAGCTTAAATGTGGTTAGTCCCGTTTCTTTCTCTCCTTCAATAATGGCCCAATTGATGGGTGCAGCTCCGCGATATTGGGGCAATAGAGAGGCATGCAAATTGATGGTGCCCATGGGCGGCATATTCCATACCATTTCAGGAAGCATCCGAAATGCAACAACTACTTGCAAATCCGCATGTAAGTTTTTCAGTGAATCCAAAAATGAAGGATCTTTTAGTTTTACGGGCTGCAGTATAGTTAGCTCCTTACTTAAAGCGTATTTTTTAACGGCACTTTCCGTGAGCTGCATCCCTCTGCCCGCAGGTTTATCGGGTGCAGTCACTACCGCAACAACATTGCAACCCGCTTGCAAAAGACTATCCAAAATCGATACAGCGAAAACAGGTGTACCCATGAACACAATCCTGCAGTCTTTTAATTCCATGGCGCAAAGCTACAGAAATGAGGTTGAGGTTTTTGACTTTAGGGATAGATTAAATAGCGCGACCGGATCTTCATGAATTTTTCTATACCCGGCTGCCAAGACTTTCGTATCTCTTCCTCGGATAACCCTGCTTTGATTTGACTCATCAATTGTTCACTACCAGCAAGCTTGTTAAAAAATGAAGCGCGCGAATTTCCACTTGCAGGAAGGATAAAAAATTTATCCTTTTCCGGAAAAAGGGTATACGCCTCTATCAAATAGTGAATTTGAATTCGACCGTTGATGGTATTTCGAGTCTTCTCAACATCATCGGAAGTTAAATTCCATCCATAACAGACCTGGTCTTTCAACTTGGGCTGCATGGCACCTGACCTTGCAGTTGGAGTAAAAGAATACATGTTTTTAGGCAAGGAAGGATGTCCGATGATTTGAAACGGATTGCTGGTACCCCTACCTTCACTCAATACCGTACCTTCAAAAAAACAGGTACTTGGATACCAGTAAATCGATCCCATGTTGGGGAGGTTGGGTGAAGGATTCACAGGTAATTGGTATAACATAGAGCGATTGTAATTGCCACAGTGAATAATACGGATTGGTGTTTTACCAGAAGCTTTCATCGATGCATACGCCTGCATAGCGGCTGTAGAAATCCAATGTTCACCAACCAACATCTGAGCATATTCTCCAATACTCATTCCATAAACGACAGGAATGGGTTGCATCCCTACAAACGATCGAAATGCAGTATCTAACAAAGGTCCATCTACATAATGAATATTCGGATTGGGGCGGTCCATAACGATCAGTTCTTTTTGATTTTCAAAAACCGCCTCCATAAAATCTTGCAGCGATGAAATATAGGTATAGAACCTTGCACCCACATCTTGTATATCAAAAATTAATACGTCTAAATCCTGGAGATCCTCTTTGCTTGGTTTGCGTTTAGGACCATAAAGCGAAATGACCGGTATCCCTGTTTTGACATCGACCGAGTTGCTCACTTTTTCTCCCGCATCGGCTGTACCCCTGAATCCATGCTCTGGACCAAAAATAACTTTTACATCAACCTTATTTTTTTTCAAAACATCCACTAAATGAGCATCGCCAATCATAGAAGTATGATTTGCAAAAACACCCACCCGTTTATGCTGAAGCAAATGAATATATTGATCCAATCGGGCAGCACCCGGTTCAATCAATTGCGCTTCCAACTTGAGTGTTAGGAAGAGGATGCAAACCAGAAATAATCGAAATTTTGGCATGGAATTAGAGAATTAGTTGATTAAAAGTAAAAGATAAAAAGTAGTTTCGCAGACTTAGCTCATTTTTTTAACAATCAAAAAGATCGTATGCAAGTAAAAAACGGCGATGTGGTTCGTGTACATTATACAGGTACCCTTCTAGATGGTTCACAGTTCGATAGCTCAGCTGGTCGCGCTCCTTTAGAGTTTACAGTAGGAGCCGGACAAATGATCGCGGGATTCGATGCGGGTGTTCTGGGAATGGCTGTAGGAGAGAAAAAAACCATCCAAATCGATCCTGACCATGGCTATGGACAGAAAGATCCAAACGCCATCGTGGAGTTCCCTAAATCCAATGTGCCCGAGGGAATGAATATTGAAATAGGAATGAAACTCAATCTTCAGAATGAATATGGCCAGCCCGTTCCGGTGGTGGTAACTGAAATCGGAGAAGAAGTGATCATCATGGACGCCAATCATTTTCTAGCTGGACAAGATCTGGTATTTGAAGTGGAATTGGTAGAAATCGTTGGAGCTTAAGTCTTTTCAATTCGATAACACCACCGCAGCAATTTCCCTTTAAAATCAAAAGGAGTTGTTGCGGTGGTTATTTCTTTTATACTTCCCTTTATCTTCTCCACCTCCATTTTAAATTTTCGGGCATTGGTGCTGAAATAAAGTACTCCGCCTGCATCCAACTTTTCAATACAGGTGTTAATCAGCTCTGCGTGTTGTAGCTGAACATCAAATATATCTTTCATGGATTTGCTGTTGCTGAATGTTGGTGGATCCAGCACGATGAGATCAAACGATCTATTACCAACCTGAGGAAGCCACTGCATCACATCGGCCTTGATGTATTCGTATTGCTCCCCATCAAATCCATTGAGAAGCATATTCCGCTTCGTCCAATCCAAATAGGTGTTGGAAAGATCTACAGAAACCACTTTCGTGGCTGCACCGTCTGCTGCATATACAGAGAAAGCCCCCGTATAACAGAATAAATTTAAAACTCGCTTTGTTGAAGATTGCTTTCTCACCATATCTCGAGTAATCCGGTGATCAATAAAAAGACCTGTATCTAAATAATCGGTCAGGTTGACTAAAAATTTCAAGCCTCCTTCTTTCACTTCAAAAAAATCTTTTCGCTCATCTAATTTTTGATATTGATCATACCGGCTGGATTTTCGTTTTCTTTCTTTTAAATGAATTTGCGCCGGCTGCTTATTCAATACCCGCTCCACAACGGTCAAGCTATCAAATAGCCATTGCTCATATTCCTCTTCTGTTAACCGATGCTGGCTCTTGTATTCTGTCACTAGTACTTCGTCTTCGTACACGTCAATGATAAGAGGAAACTCAGGCAAATCCCGATCGTACAATCGATAGCAGCTGACCTGATTTTGAAGTGCTTGTTTGCCAAGGATGCGCTTAACTTTCTTCAACCGATTCTCGAACATCAAAAACTTATCTTCTTGAACCATATACCCGGAGTTGAATACTGAACGTATCGATTGTTGTAGCTTTGTACAAAACACAAAGATGAAGTATTTCGTTCTTTTCTTGCTGGTAACATTAGGAAGCTCCGTAATGGCTCAAGTACCAGCTATCAAGCCCTCTCAATTTTCAGCAGCCATTCAAAGTGAAAACATCCAGGTGTTGGATGTACGAACTGCAGATGAATACAAGTCGGGGCACTTGAAAAAAGCACTTCAGGCCAACTGGCTGAATAAATCAGAATTCAGCGATAGAACCCAGCATTTGGATAAAAACAAGCCTGTTTATATTTATTGCCTGAGTGGTGGAAGAAGCGCTGCTGCAGGAGCCGCTTTAGCAGCTCAGGGGTACAAAGTGACCAACATGGAAGGTGGGGTGAATGCATGGAAAAATGCAAACCTGCCTCTAGAAGGATCTGCGAATGTGAAGCAAACCAGCATGGAAAGCTATAATGGGCAAATCAGAAGTACAAATTTAGTATTAGTAGATTTTGGCGCAGAATGGTGCCCACCTTGCAAGAAAATGGAACCTGTACTTGAAGATTTCATGAAAGAAAATGCGAAAAAACTCACCTTGGTTAAAATGGATGGCGGTGTTGAAACAGAGCTTATGAAGCAATTAAATGTAGAAGCCCTGCCTACATTCATACTTTACAAAAACGGTAAAGAAGTAAAACGCAAACAGGGCCTCGTATCCAAACAGGAATTTACTGCCTGGATTAAATAAGTCTATTTTTTGGCAGCTTTTTGCATGGCATTGTTACCGCCACCTGATCTAGAGGGGGCGCCCAATCCAGTTATACCAGAGCTTCCTTTGAACAATTGAAAGCGACTTGGCATTTCCTTTACGGGCCACATGCCATTGGCTTCGTTGATGTCCGCCGTTTCACGCATCGGATCTAAACGAATGGCCGAAACTTCTTTGTCTTTGACAAAAAGCTTCGATACTTTTTGCTCATTCAAACGCCAAATGGTAACCGGAATTCGATCTACTTCTTTGCTTCCGTCTTTGAAAGTCCATTCAACAATAATCGGCATGA
>JBEDAP010000314.1:0-7978 GCA_041177705.1 Bacteroidota bacterium | reverse complement strand
TATAAGAGACAGCTCTAATGCAGTTATATATTGACCTTTATTGATCATTACAATATCTTAAATATAAAAATAAGTCAATATTGTTCAAATATTGGTCAATTTTGGTAGCAATACGAAGAAACTCCAATTCTACTTTTACAAAAAATATAATCATGCAACCTACCATGCAGCCCACCATGCAGCCTACCATGGCCAATACCAATCACAAGGATATACCCGGGAATCCTTCAACAGCAACATCAAGCAAAATCAAATTGAATGATCGATCTAATCAGAAGCCACTTCGCGTTCTAAGTGATGAAGATTGGGCGTTTTGGAAGCACAACGGGTACATCGTAATCAAACAGGCTGTTCCAAGAGCCCAGGCATTGAAAACAGCTGATTTCCTCTGGGAATTTGAGGAAAAAAATCCAAACGATAAAGAATCGTGGTACGCACCTCCACGTGCCGAAATGCGCATGAAAGAATTAACCAACAGTGGAATGGTTGAAGTATACAACCATCAATATTTATGGGACAACCGTCAAGAACAAAAAGTATATGACGCCTTTGTAGACGTATGGGGAACAGAAAAATTATGGGTAACCATCGACCGAGCAAATTTGAATTTTCCCATGAGAGAAGGATTCGAATTCAAAGGCTTTATCCACTGGGATTACGATCCAGAAACCAAGCCTGAAAATGTTCAAGGCGTATTGGCTCTTGCGGATCAAACAGACGAAAATATGGGAGGGTTCCAGTGCATCCCAGCGCTCATGCGTGAATACGATACTTGGAAATTAACACAGCCAGAAGACCGCAACCGGTTTCAGCCAGATATTTCAGCCTATAAAAATCAAATGGTAAAAGTAAAATTGGAAGCAGGTGATCTGCTGATATTCAATAGCCTTCTTCCGCATGGAATCAGACCTAATCTCTCTGGAGATAAAGTGCGCATCGCTCAATACATTTCCATGATGCCCGTTCAAGAAAACGATGAAGAACAACGCCAATGGAGAATCAATTCATGGCGAGATCGAATTGCACCTGAAGGATATGCGTTTCCCGGTGATCCAAGGAAATGGGAACAAACCAAATATCAAACTGCAGAATTGAACGCATTGGGTAAAAAACTGTTGGGTCTAGAGTCATGGGACTAATCCGCAATGATCAGCCTTACGCAACTCTCAACAATGGCATTGAGATGCCATTGTTGGGACTTGGGGTTTATGATATGCACGGCAACGAAGCTATTGATGCTGTTCTATGTGCTTTGGAAACAGGATACAGGCTGATTGACACTGCTGCCATGTATGAAAATGAAATGCAAATTGGAGAGGGGCTTCGCAGATCGGGGGTATCAAGAAAAGACATTTTTGTAACGACAAAAGTCAACAATATAGATCAGGGCTACGATCAAACTCTTGCCGCTTTTGATGAAAGCATGAAGACACTGAATATAGAGTACATCGATCTGTATCTGATACACTGGCCAATCAAACACAAAAGAGAATCAACGTGGAAAGCTATTGAACGTTTGTACCTAGAGGGAAGAGTTCGTGCTATAGGCACAGGGAACTATCTCTTGCCTTTTTTTGAAGAAATGCAATCGTATGCTACGATTACACCAGCAGTCAACCAGATCGAATTCAGTCCATACTTGTTCAGAGCCCCTGAACTTGACTATTGTAAAAAAAATAATATCTGCCTACAAGCCTACACTCCTTTGTTAAGGGGACAGAAGTTTGGAGATCCACGATTGATTGAGATTGCAAATAGATATGGAAAAGCACCAGCACAAATACTATTGAGGTGGGCTGTTGATCAAGGCATATCAACCATTCCAAAATCATCCAACCCTATTCGAATTCGTGAAAACTTCAATATATTCGATTTCACCTTAAGTCAAGAAGATCTTTTAACTTTAAATGCCTTCAACGAAGGATTGAGAATAGTTGATGATCCGATGGAAATGTTCTAAAATCAGTCAAATGAAAATAAAACTTCTTTCCCTTTTGCTTTGTTTTTCACTTAACAGCATTGCACAAGATGACAACAAAGGAATGTTACGTCATGTAGTGATTTTTAAATTTAAAGAAACCAGCTCCAAGGCTTCGATCGACAGCGTACTAAAGTCATTTGTTTCTCTAAAAGACAAAATACCTGTCATCAAAAAATTCGAATGGGGAATAAACGATAGTCCAGAAAACTGGCACCAAGGATTTACCCATTGCTTTATTCTGAGTTTTGCATCCAAGAAAGAGCGTGATGAAATCTATCAGGTTCATCCAGCACACAAAGATTTTCAAAAAATCTTGGGACCACACATGGAGAAAGTTTTTGTGGTCGACTACGCTGTAGAATAAATTTAAAAAGGGATTGAGCGAATAGGCTGATCAGCCTTTGCGTATGCATAACGAGCAAGAGGGGAAGTAGTGTAATAAGCATCCAACCCCAAACTAACTACATCCATTGCTTTTGAGGCATCAATAAACCCGTCGTCAGAGATGAGAGACTCATCTACAAATGCATGGATGAGTTTACCAACAACCAGATAGGTACTGTTTTGCTTTAAGGGAATAATCTCATCCAACTCCAATCCAAACTGAATTTTACTTTCCGAAACAAAAGGCGCTTTGAAATCTTCAAAAACATGTGGAGATAAACCAACAGCGCTAAACTCGCTCATCCCTTGCGGATATTTAGCACTGGTTTGGTGTGCCTTATCTGCAAAATCGGCATGAATATGATTGATGGAATATTGCCCCGTTGCTTCAATATTGGCTAATGTATGAGGAGCAGCTTCCCGAGGTCTATTGATAAACCCGATCAAGGCAGGATCAGCGCCCAAGTGCACAATGTTGCTGAAAATGGCTAGATTTTGGATTCCTTCGCGATTGACAGTTCCAATTAAACTAGCTGGCTTAAATCCACTTAAAGAATTCACAAAATTCCCCCTGTAGAACCGATCCCAGGCTTGTAGTTCGGATAAGCCAAAATGTTTCACAATTCATTTAACAACAGTCCCCCTAAATAGTTGGAAATTTGTGATTTAGGCCACTTTAGGCTGAATAATCCGGTATAGATATACAATATAAACCCTTTAAATGCGTTATAATTATGCAAATCCGTAACCTAAACCCCATGAAAACCTACGCAACAGGAACAATCCTGCTGGCTTTTTTTCTAAGCTTGATCTCCTTTACCCATCGTTCAAATGGGTCAAGTGAAGGGTTCACGGGAGCAACTTCTGCTCATCACAACATTTTCAACCGCGTTTACCACAATATTTCATCTCAAGGCGCTATGCTTTCAGAAGAGGTTTTTCAATTGGCATGTACCGGTTTTCAAAAACTTAGCGCAGAAGGTCGATTGAGCAACGATAGCATTCTAACGATCATCGATTTTTCGAAATCTTCCCGAGAAAAAAGAATGTTTGTAATTGACCTCAAATCAGAAAAAATGCTTTTCAATAACGTTGTTGCCCATGGCAAGAACACGGGTTTAGAATATGCCAAGTATTTTTCAAACACTCCCTCTTCCCATCAAAGCAGCTTGGGTTTTTACATAACCGACAAGCCTTATCAAGGAAGCAATGGATATTCACTCGCCTTGGAAGGGATTGAGCCTGGTTTTAACGATAAAGCTCGCGAGCGTGCAATCGTTATTCACGGTGCACCCTATGCAAACGAAAAAATAATTCAACAAAAAGGATACTTGGGAAGAAGCTTTGGTTGCCCAGCCTTGCCTGTATCCATCAATAAAAAAATAATTGATCAGATTAAAGAGGGGAATTGCATGTTCGTGTACTATCCCAATTCAACATATTTAAAAAAGTCTAAACTTCTCAATGGTTAAAATGGGATCTTAGAATGGTTAATCCGACCCGGTCTTTCTAGACTGGGTCTCTTTTTTTATACCCAAAGCACAATCAATTGCGATAAGAATCCCACAGCAAACCCTACTATCAAATCACCCCACTGATGATCGGAAACAATTTTTCTTGCTTGCAGCACTCCAGCACTAAGAAGTAGAACAAGGATGAACATGTAAATCGGAATGGTTTCTCCTTGGACCCGAAGCAAAACAATCAAGCCCATAAATCCTCCTACCCCCATTCCATGCATGCTGATTTTAAAATAATTGTTCAGCAGCAAAGCGGCCGATGCTGAAAAAAACAAACCTCGGCACATGTATA
This sequence comes from Bacteroidota bacterium, assembly GCA_041177705.1. Taxonomy (GTDB): domain Bacteria; phylum Bacteroidota; class Bacteroidia; order Chitinophagales; family Chitinophagaceae; genus Pollutibacter. Next base: position 3,801 of record JBEDAP010000314.1, on the reverse strand, counting down.
CCAATGTACGTGGGATTTCAGGTTGTCCTTTAAAAATATAATAGGTCCAAAAGAAAAATGTAATGCTGGCGATATAAGGAACAATACGCTCTTTTTGGGTATGAAGAAAAATCGATTTATTAAAGCCCAATGCCTTGAGCAAAACCACTACGAGCAAAGGGAAAAAAACGTTGTTGTTGATGACAGTCATCAACTTGAGCATCTTGTCTTTTTCAGCAAATCCACTAAACAAATCAGGATCCCCGTAGATTAAATAAGCAGCCATCATCACTCCAACAAAAAGAGGATGAAATAATACAGATACTGCTTTTGCTATAAAAATCATCCACGCGGGAGATTGCAAACGTTGGTTATCCTGATTCATTTTTTCTTATAATTCTTTACGTAAACGAGCAACAGGAATATTGAGCATCTCGCGATACTTGGCTACTGTTCGGCGGGCAATATTATACCCTTTTTCTTTGAGCATATCTGTCAACTGATCATCACTCAACGGATTTTGTTTTTCTTCCCCTTGAATCATATCCTGAAGTATACTTTTTACCTCACGGGTAGAAACCTCTTCCCCACTATCGGTACTAAGTGCTTCACTGAAAAAATGTTTCAGCTTGAAACTTCCGAACTCGGTTTGTACAAATTTGCTGTTGGCTACTCGACTGATGGTAGAGATATCCAGTCCCGTTTTTTCCGCAATGTCTTTCAAAATCATGGGTCGCAAACTGGTTTCATCTCCACTGAGAAAAAAAGAATTTTGATGATCGATAATGGCCTTCATGGTTGAAAGCAAGGTATCCTGCCTTTGCTTGATGGCATCAATAAACCATTTTGCTGATTCGATTTTTTGACGAATAAAAACAACTGCTTCTTTTTGCCGCTTGTCAGTTTTACTTCCCTTCTCATATTCTTTGAGTATATCCTTATACTCACTGCTTACGCGAAGATCGGGGGCATTGCGGTGATTGAGCGTAAGCTCCAATACTCCGTTGTTATTATACACCAAAAAGTCGGGAACAATATATTGTTCTGCCTTATTGATAGAACCTGCTAGAGCACCCGGACGAGGCTGTAGCTTTTTTATTTCCGCCATCGCTTCTTTCAACAGACGATCATCCAATTCCAATGATTTCATGATTTTCTCAAAGTGTCGCTTCGTGAATTCATCAAAATGAAACTCTAGGATGCGAATAGCTGCTCGGATAGAATCCTGAGGTTGATCCTTTTGCTTTCTACGCAATTGTATAAGCAATGATTCGCGTACATCTCTCGCGCATATTCCAGGAGGATCAAATTGTTGGATTTTATGTATAACGACTTCCACCTGTTCCGACTCTACCAATACATTCTGCTTAAACGCAAGATCATCTACAATAGATAAAATATCTCTTCGCAAATATCCGTCATCATCAATACTCCCAATGACCTGCTCAGCAATTTTGGATTCTGATTCATTGAGATTCAACAAACCGAGTTGCTCTGTTAACATCTCATGCAAGCTTGAAGAAACGGGATGAGGAATAACTCCGCTTTCCTGAAGCTCAGGAACATGATCGTCTTTCAAGCGGTAGTCGGCAATTTCACCTTCATCGTCGTAAAGTTCAAGGTCGTCTTCATGATCAATCGATGCGTCTTCTTGATCCGCTTCAAATGATTCTTCTGCCAATTCATCTTGTGTTTCCTCTTTGCCTTCATCGCCAAATTCCAAAGCAGGATTTTCCTCTATTTCTTCTTTGATTCGCTCTTCCAACAGTGCAGTAGGAACTTGCAGCAATTTCATCAATTGAATTTGCTGAGGCGAAAGCTTTTGTTGAAGTTTTTGAGAAAGTCCTTGGGATAAGGCCATGAACAAAAATAAATTAATCAAATGGTGATGTAAATTTATGAATAAATGATAGCTGTGAAAACATTCATTTTATCAATTTGTATTCTGGCTACTTCGTATGCATGGGGTCAACAACAACCTAAACCCTATTTGCATGCACCCAGCATCCAAAATGTTCCTTCATATTATAGCAGCAGCAAACAGGGATTTATCTGTCAACAAGAATGGAAATTGGAAAAGAAAACAGGATTGCCTTTTCGCTTTCGGCTGGGAACTTTAGAATACACCAATCGATTGGAAGGGAAAAACAAGTCAATCTACTGAACCGCGCATTTTATCAAGCAGCGCATTCAGTGATTTCAATTCATCCGAAGAGAGCCCTGCAACAATATTATTCATCTCTGCTTCTTTTTTGTCCATTTTTTCCAAAAGCTTTTTTCCTTCTTTGGTAATGCTAACGTCTACCAGTCGCTTGTCCGTTTCGCGGATTTTTTTGGTCACCCACCCTTTGATCACAAGTCGGTCTACAATTCTACTCGTATCACTCATTTTATCTAGCATACGCTCCCGTATATCCAAGGTTGATAAGGGCTTAGGATCACTTCCTCTAAGTATGCGTAAAATATTATACTGCTGAAGCGTGATATCTTCTTGCTGAAGAAAAGATTTGATTTTTTCTGTAAGCCAGTGATAAGAGTAAATAATATTAACTACGGCTTTGGCATGTTCGGTTTTAAAGGAAGCTTGTTGTATATCTTTTTCTATTCCCATTCGCTTTTATATTGGATTTTTAGCGGGATTGGAAAATTCGTGGGCATAGATTTTGATCAAGATAATGGTATAGCTAAAAATCAATGGGCCAAAAATAAATCCCATGAAGCCGAATAGCTGCAATCCAACAATAACCCCAAAAACTGTAATCAAGGGATGCACATTCCCGATTTTCTGCATCAAGGTCACGCGGGCCAAATAATCTACATTCCCTGTAACAAGTAAACTATAAACCAGCAACCCTGTTCCAGGAACATTCATCCCTTTGGAAAAAAGAAAAATGACCAACGGAACCCAAATCATCATGGTACCCAAAATGGGGAAGAATGCAAACACTCCCGTTAGAAATCCCCATAACAAAGCATCATCAATACCAAAAATCAAATACCCGATATAAGCTGCTATTCCTTGAATGATTGATATGAGTGGAATTCCAACTGCATTTGCTTTGACCATGTGCCTTGTTTCAGCTGCCAAGGCCAAGATGCTTTCCTGATGTAGAGGTATAAACCCTTTGATAGCCCCTTCCATGTTTCTACCTCCGGTAAACATAAAATACAAAACAAAAAACATCACCAACAGATTGCTGAAAATAGTGGCAGAGCTGTTTAAAAATGTTGGAATGTATCCTGCAATTTTTTGCTGCAGCACCTCTACATTCTGCACAGAAAACAATTCTTCTCCTGTTATATTTTTGATTTGTGCTGAAAGTGCCTGGAGGCCAACCAAAAATTCATCCGCATGACTCAGTATACCATTCAACTTGGGAGTAACTAAAATGATGGCATAGTAAATGGGAGCAGCAATCAAGACCAAAAATATCAGCATGAATAAAAATGCGGTTGGGCCCGGTCTCCATTTTTTCTCCTCTGTAAATCGAAAAAAACGCTCACGACCCAAAATATAAAAAGTAAGCGCCCCAAGAAGCCCTGGCAGAAAAACATAAAGCGATTGTATAATCAAGAACCCCAAGAAGCCAATGACAAGGAGCAATACGACTTGTCTAATTCTATTGTTGAATTGGGTCATGTGTTGCAATTTAGCTCCAAACCTTGAGTCCTTCGCTGCAGTTAGCACAAATATCAATATTTTTTCTGCTTCGCATCAGTTGTTCACGAAACTCTTGGTAGTTTTTACTTTCCCATATTTGTTTCATACCATTCTCCTTCAAATCACCCAATGGATGTGAAGCATCTTTATCAAAACAACAA
>JBEDAP010000313.1:0-2712 GCA_041177705.1 Bacteroidota bacterium | reverse complement strand
GGGGAAACCTGTGTTTTATGAGTTTGAAATCTCAAACCAAGGCACATCCCCGGTTTCTCTGGAAAATGTGATGGCATCCTGTGGGTGTACCACTCCCGAGTGGTCTACAGAGCCTATCGCCATTGGGAAGAGTTCCACCATCAAAGTAGGATACAATTCTGCTGCTCCAGGTCCCTTTGAAAAGACCATTCAAGTGATTTATGGGGGTGGACAAATGCAGGTGTTAACCATCAAGGGAAATGTTTGGAAAACACCCGACCAACCAGCTCCTTCCAATAAGAGTCTGGCCTTGCTCAAAACCCTAAAATCTTCTTAACATATTTATCTTTAATTTTACACTAGAACAAGAAAAAACAGAAATATGAAAAAGCTAATGCTCGCTTTATTGGTTTTGGGAATCGGTTTCCATGGATTCTCGCAAACAGCCATCAAGAAGGCCGAAGACCTGGTTAAATTCAAGGAAATCAGGCATAATTTTGGAAAGATCAAGCAGGGAGTTCCTGTTACACATGATTTTGAATTTACCAATGTTGCCAATGAGCCGGTGATCATTGAGAATGCATCTGCTTCTTGCGGTTGCACGACTCCAACTTGGCCTCAGGCTCCTGTAACCAAAGCCAAGACCGACAAGATCAAGGCTGGTTTCAATGCCGCAGCTCCTGGTCCCTTTGAAAAGACCGTTTTCGTTAAAATCAAAGGTGTAGACGCTCCATTTGAATTGAGAATCGCCGGTGAAGTTCTTTCTGCTGCTGAATACGACAAGCAGATGAAGAAATAAGCAATCCGCATAGGTTAAACATATTGGCGTGCAGGAAACTGCACGCCATTTTTTTTGATTGAAAACTTGTTGAAATCTTGTTTTCAGCTCACCTCTACAGGGTTGAGTGTATACGCTTAAAATGCATAGTTTTGTCGCATGGACCCCATGAGGATAAAGGAAGACAACCAGGCAGAATCGCTTTCTTTTGAAGCATTTTGTCAAACTGTTTTGGCAGATTACAAACTGGCCTTTGAAAGCAGGCAAGCCAGCCTATTGGGACGAAAAGAAGTGCTTACCGGTAAGGCCAAGTTTGGAATTTTTGGAGATGGAAAAGAAGTGCCTCAGGTTGCCATGGCCAAGTTCTTCAAACCTGGAGATTTTTATGCAGGGTATTACCGCGATCAGACCTTTGCTTTTGCAACAGGGGCGGCAACCATCCAGGAGTTTTTTTCTCAGTTGTATTCTGATCCCAATCCGGAAAACGATCCGCATAGTGCTGGCAGAAATATGAACAGTCATTTCTCTACGCCGCTTATCGACTCCCAAGGAAATTTTTTGAACCTCAGTCAACAGAAAAATTTGGCAATGGGGCTTGCTCCAACAGCGGGTCATATGCCCAAAGCTTTCGGATTGGCGTTTGCTTCCAAAGTATTCAAGCAAAACAAAGCATTGCATGCCTTCAAAGATTTGTCGACGCAAGGCAATGAAGTTTGTTTTTGCACCATAGGGGACGCATCAACCAGCGAAGGCCATTTTTGGGAATCGATCAATGCAGCTGCCGTATCTCAAGTTCCGCTTGTAGTTTTTGTATGGGACGATGGGTATGGCATTTCAGTACCCAAAGAATTTCAAACGGTTAAATCGTCTATCTCTGAAGCGCTTTCTGGATTTGAAAAACAGAAAGGAACAAACGGAATACACATTTACAAAGTGAAGGGATGGGATTATGCCCAACTCTGCGAGGTGTTTGAAGAAGGAATTTCGGTGGCAAGAAAAGAACATGTTCCAGTCCTATTTCATGTGGAAGAATTAACACAGCCACAAGGTCATTCTACATCCGGATCTCACGAACGTTACAAACCCTTGGATCGTTTGCAGTGGGAGAAAGATTGGGATTGCTTGTTGAAAATGAGGACTTGGATCATTGAAAATGCATTGGCAACAGAAGAGCAGATAGAATTCATTGAAGAAGAAGCTAAAACCTTTGTAAACAATGCTCGTTTATCCACTTTCCAATTATACGAGGCTCCAATACTGCAACAACGAGAAAAGGCGCTTGCATTGATTGCTGAATTGGTTGAACATACGCACGATGATCGGATTAGAAGCATTCACGACGATTTATATCAACAAACAATTCCCTACCGCAGAGATATCATGAAGGCTCTGCAGCGAACTATTTTGTTTGGTTCGCAACATGAGCTGATAAAAAAAGTTAGATTCTATTACAATGAATTGATAGAGGAGAATAAAAAACTTTTCAATAGTCAGCTGAAATTCGGAGAAACAAAAGAAGTGGGTGGTCAACTTCCTGTCCTGGATGTTCATGAAGATTCTCCGGTATTGAATGGATATGAAATTCTGAATCGCTATTTTGATGAGTTGTTTTCAAGCAATCCAAAAGTGGTTGCCTTTGGTGAAGATTTGGGAAAGATCGGAGATGTGAACCAAGGTTTTGCCGGCTTGCAGCAAAAGCATGGAAGTGAGCGAATTTTTGATACAGGCATTCGAGAATTAACAATCATTGGTCAGGGTGTAGGTCTCTCTATGCGTGGACTCCGGCCCATCGCTGAAATTCAATACATCGACTACCTATTGTTTGGATTGGAGGTATTGAGCGATGATGTTGCTTCCTTGTATTACAGATCTGCTGGAACGCAAATTGCTCCTTTGATTGTTCGTACTCGTGGCCACCGGTTGGAAGGCATTTGGCACAGTGGCTCTCCCATGGG
>JBEDAP010000312.1:0-4164 GCA_041177705.1 Bacteroidota bacterium | reverse complement strand
TTCTGAACTAACCGGTGAGTCTCGTGCTACGGTTACTGTCATAGAAACAGAAAATAAAGCCCATAATGTGGTTCCATCGGAATGCCGGTTTGTTATCGACCTCAGAATCAATGAATGCTACACATTTGAAGAAGTTCTTCTCCTACTCGAAGGTCAACTAAAAAGTAAATTGACACCCAGAAGCATGCGACTGAGATCTACACTGATTCCACTTGACCACCCACTGGTAAAAGCGGGTAAACAAATGGGAATTGAACACTACGGATCTCCTACCACGAGCGATAAAGCACTCATGCCCTTCCCTGCACTTAAAATGGGTCCGGGTGATTCTGCCAGAAGTCACACGGCAGATGAGTATATTTATATACAAGAGATTGAAGCTGGAATCGATGGATACATCAGCTTGCTGGAGAAAACAGCAACTGAATTGAATCATTAAAAAGAATGCATCATGAAACTTTGGAATAAGAAAAATACATCAACAGTAGATGCTATCGAAAAATTCACGGTTGGTCGCGACCGTGAATTTGACTTGCTGCTTGCTGCCGCTGATGTTGAAGGATCCATTGCCCATGTTACCATGCTGGGAGAACAAGGTTTAATGAGCCAAGAAGATGCAAAAACCGCCATCAATGGCCTGATGGAAATTCAAAAGGAAATTGCAGTCGGTAAATTCAAAATAAACAATACGGTTGAAGACATCCACTCACAAATTGAATGGATGCTTACCGAGCGAATTGGAGAGATCGGTAAAATGATACATAGCGGAAGAAGCAGAAATGATCAAGTTGCCGTAGATATCAAGTTGTACCTGAGAGAAGAAATCAGTCAAGTTAAAAATGATGCACTTGAATTATTCCAATGCCTCCTGAAACAAAGCAATGCATTTAAGGATTACCTGATACCAGGTTATACGCATATGCAAATTGCGATGCCTTCGTCCATTGGACTTTGGCTAGGCGCCTACGCCGAAAGCTTGGTGGATGATATGGAGTTTTTAGGGGCTGCCTATGCCATTGTAAATAAAAACCCACTTGGAAGTGGCGCAGGCTATGGATCTTCATTCCCCCTAAACAGAAAAAGAACAACAGAACTTCTGAATTTTCAAACCCTGCATTTCAATTCCATTTACGCGCAGATGTCAAGAGGCAAATCCGAGAAACTGACGGCTATGGCACTTGCAACCCTTGCTTCAACGCTTAGCAAATTAGCAATGGATTGTTGTTTATTTATGAATCAAAATTTTAGTTTCATCAGCTTCCCAGACGAGCTCACTACTGGAAGTAGCATTATGCCACATAAAAAAAATCCAGATGTATTTGAATTGATCCGAGGCAAATGCAATCGAATTCAATCTGCTCCCAACGAATTGACTCTCTTGATCAATAATTTACCTTCAGGATATCATCGCGACATGCAATTGACAAAAGAAATCATTTTCCCAGCCATGGAAGAAATCAAATCATGCTTGGAGATGATGAAATTGATGCTCGAATCGTTGCAACCGAAAGAAAATATTTTACAAGACGAAAAGTACAAATACCTGTTTAGTGTTGAAAAAGTAAACGAACTTGTAAACAAAGGTGTTCCATTCAGAGAAGCATATATACAAGTTGGAAATAGCATCGAAGAAGGAAAGTTTGAATTCGATCAATCCAAAGCCTTGCATCATACGCACGAAGGCAGCATTGGAAACCTGTGCAACGAAGAAATTGAAACTGAGATGAATCGGGTAATCAATAAATATTTCAGCTAAGCTATTTCCAACGCAGTGTTTTGATAAGACGACGGATATCTTCCTCCAAGAAATTAGCAACCTGCGATAAAGAATCCGCATTCGGTGAAGCATCAAAATACAAGGCGCCTCGTAAAAAATGCTTGGATGTATCGGTTAAGTAAAATTGCTTGGATGTAGCAGCTTCTCCAGCCACATAAAAGTATACTCCACCAGATCCCTGTGGATTCGTGAAAAGTGAATCAACAATAGAATTAGCCTTGATCGTATGCTTGTAGGTTAGTTTATATGCCTCTTCTCGAAGCGATTCAAAAGTATTGGGAACTACCGAATCTTTATACCCGCTGGGAGTATTGATTTTATAAACGGATTGCCCGCCAATGGGCTTATAACTGAGATAAATGCGGCTGTTAAAGTCTGGAAATTCAACATTGATCCAATAAGCATCGTTTCCGGAACTATCACTTGCATTGGAAATGGTTGCATACGTTGGATATTCAAACGAATAAGGAAATCGACTGCTATCAAACACACGATACGCTCGATTGGGCAATTCGATCGTGTAATACCCTCTCGGCTTGGGAGTGAAATCACTGTTGCATGAAAACCATCCGATGAGTATGAATCCAAAAAGACCAAGAGAGACGATTTTATTTTTCATGCTAATCCGTTGGTTGTGGAATGATGGTGACTTTTACTTTTTCAATACGATTCATATTGACGTCTAAAACTGTAAATACAAAACCAGAAACTTCCAATACCCTGTTTTGCTTTGGAATCTCTCCTGCTAATTCAAGAACCAATCCTGCTACCGTTTCACTTCCGCCTTTAAATTCATCGAAGATTCGGTTGGGCAAATTCATGATTTTACAGGCTTCGTTGATCATCAACCTGCCTTCAAAAATATAATTGAATTCATCGATTCGAAGATTAACAGGTTCTTCATCATCGTATTCATCTCTGATTTCACCAACAATTTCTTCCAAAATGTCTTCCAGCGTAATAATTCCATCTGTGCCTCCAAATTCATCTACAACAATGGCAAAATGTTTTCGCTTGGATTGAAACTCTTTCAATAAATCTTCCACCAGCATTTGGTCGTGTATAAAAAAGGCGGAACGCAACAAAGAGTTCCAATCGAATTCATCTCCTTTGTCCAAATGAGGTATCAAATCTTTGGAATGAATCATTCCGATGATCGTATCCAAGTTTTCTCGGTAAACTGGAAAGCGAGAATACTGTTGCTCTTCTACCCGCTTTTTCAATTCATTGAAGCCAATTGAAGCTTCAATACCTTGTACATCCAATCGACTTCGCATGGCCCTTCGAACAGTAATATTTCCAAATTGTGCAATTCCCTTCAAAATATTTTTTTCTTCAACGGATGAAGGCTCTGTGTCCACTCCCATTACTTCTTCAATCTGCTCCAACCGTGAACTTACATCGTTGTTATGCCCCAGTGATTTTTCAATGCGATCGGTAATACCCGACATCCAGTTCCCCATTCTCTTGAATAAAAAATAATTGACCTGAACCCAAGAGGACGCATAAAATGCAAATCGAACTGGATTGTTAGACGCCCAAACTTTGGGCAATAGTTCTCCAAACAAAATCAAAAGAAGAATGGCGATGAGAAATCGAACGAAAAATAATATAATCCCGGAAGTTATGGGAACCATTTCGGGAGTAACCAGGTAATTGCAAAGAAGGATGACTAAAATCCGAAAGATCATGTTGCCAACCAAAAGGGAAGACATTAAAAGTCGCGGCTCCTTGAGCAACTCTTGAATTTTCGAAGCCCCCGGATAATGTCTTTTTTTTAAAATTTGGAGATCCCTGTAACCCAAAGAAAAAAAAGCGATTTCCGCTCCCGAATTCATGAACAGCATCAGCAAAGCCAAAACAAGCAAAACCACCTGGGAGATCATGCCTTAAAATTACAGAAAATGATTTTCAAGGAATCGGGTAATTAATCGGGGGAAAGCAAACTGATTTACCTGCTTTTTAGAAACCCATTCGTAGCCCTCAACATTAAATCTTTTATTCGTCCGAACAACTGAAAAAACTGCTGTAAGCTTTTGGTGGGATAATTGATGAACCACAGGTTGCGATTGATGGACCAACTGCCAGGATTTTAAGGGGATGGGTAAATTCCAAAATCGAGGATTCCGAATTTCTTTGGGATCAAGAGGTTCGTCTTTCTCTATCAACACAAATTCAAACAAATCCTGCCAGATGTCTTTTTCTATACGCTGACGAATTAACACTTGTCCCTTGTTCTCTACAATCAAATAAAAAAGAAATCGCTTTTTTTGCTTCACCTTCTGGGTCTTAACAGGAAACAGACTCTGTTTCTTTTGGGAAAATGCAATGCATTTTTTTTGAAGTGGACAAGTAGCACAATCGGGGGATTGGGGTTTACATACTGT
>JBEDAP010000311.1:0-2546 GCA_041177705.1 Bacteroidota bacterium | reverse complement strand
ATATTACCCCCAATAAATGTACCGAGTGCCAGGGTTTTCATGATGAGCCGCAGTGCGCTGCAGTTTGTCCTGTTGATTGCTGTGTGCCGGATGAGATGTACCGCGAAACGGTTGAAGAGTTATTGGGCAAAAAGGATAAACTTCATCTCTAAGCTTTGCTTAACTTACATTTTAAGGTGAAAGCTAACCCATGCTTTCACCTTTTGTATTCAAATCATATCTGATCATGTCAAAACCAGTTATAGCGTTTGTTACCGGTGGTTATTCTTCGGAAGCAGTTATTTCTTATAAAAGTGCTGTAACCATAGAAAACAATATCGATCGAACTCAATTTGATGTTTATCGAATCGATATAACCCCTGAGAAGTGGTTTCACAAAGATTCAAATGGGAAAGAGGTTGTTGTGAATCGTGAGGATTTTTCTTTGCCTTTAGAATCTGGTAAAATCAAATTCGATGCTGCATTGATAGGTATTCACGGTACACCCGGTGAAGATGGAAAGCTACAAGGGTATTTTGATCTCCTTCAAATTCCCTATACATCCTGTGATACAACTACCAGTGCCATAACTTTCAATAAGCGCTATACGGTGGCCATTGCAGGTGCTGCGGGCTTTTCCGTTGCCAAATCTGTGCACCTGTTTAAACATTCCTATACATCATCACAGAAATTCGAGCTACGTTATCCTGTTTTTGTAAAACCCAATAATGGAGGTTCCAGTATTGGAATGAGTAAAGTCAATAGCGTGGAATTACTGGATGCAGCTATTCAAAAAGCATTTGCAGAAGACGACCAGGTCTTATTGGAAGAATTTATAAGCGGGAGGGAGTTTACGATAGGCGTATTTTCATCTCAAGGTAAAGTTGTTTGTCTGCCGTTCACAGAGGTGATGTCTGAAAATGATTTTTTTGATTTTGAAGCCAAGTATCAAGGGAAATCAAAAGAAGTTACACCGGCAGTTTGTTCGGAAAAAATATCTAATCAAATCAGAGACGCAGCTTCAGGAATATACGCCATCTTCAATTGCAGGGGAGTGGTGCGAATGGATTTCATTTACAACGAGAAAGAGGAAAAACCATATTTGCTGGAGATCAATACGGTACCTGGACAAAGCGCTGCCAGTATTGTTCCTCAGCAAGTAGCTGCTGCGGGCATGTCTTTAAAAGATTTTTATTCACTATTGATTCAAGAGGCTTTGCATACTAAATCCAATTCCTGATGGACTTTTCATTTATAACCAAAAGACCTCTTTGGCAAAACGTCCTTGCAGGGATTGGCTTATCCATAACCATTGTTGCTATCTTTCTTTTGTTGCTAAATGTAATTACCAACCATGGTGAGTATTTAACTGTTCCCGAAGTAAAAGGTAAAGTGTACACCGAAATCATTTCTGAATTGGAGCAAAATGGTTTTGAAGTAGTTGTACAAGATTCAATTTATGTTGATACACTCAAGCCCAATGTGATTATCAAACAATTTCCTGAAGCTGAGGCTACAGTCAAAGTGAATCGTGTGATTTATCTAACTGTCAATTGCATGGTTCCGCCCACTGTGGCGATGCCCAACTTGGTAGGTATGAGCTTCCGCAATGCTTTATTGGAGCTAAAGTCGATGGGTCTGAATATGGGAGATACAACGTTTATCCCCGATATCGCTAAAAATGCGGTTAAAGACCAATTGAGTGATGGAGTTTCCATTAAACCTGGCTCTCCTATACGAATGGGTTCAAAAATCGATTTGATTATCGGGTCAGGTTTGGGTGGAGAAGAAATTCCTGTTCCAGATTTATTCGGACTCAATTATTTGGAAGCTAAATTGGTAATGGAAGTAAATGGGTTGAATATCGGAGGAATTCTTCTAGACGAAGATTTAAAAGATACCATGCAGGGGTATGTGTATTGGCAAAATCCAACTCCATTTGATGAGCAGCAAATGGCCCGTACCATTCGCTCTGGACAAATGATGGACATCCGATTGTCGCTCAAGAAACCTGAAAAGAAAACAGATTTACAATAATTTTAAGTTGAAAAAGCAAACATTATGAATACAATCGACGTATCAGAATTAAAGAAAAAATTAGATGCCGGTGGGCCTTGTAATTTGGTAGATGTCCGTGAGCCTTTGGAACATGATGAATATAATATTGGGGGCATATTGTTGCCCTTGGGTGATATACGCATGGGGAATACGGAGTCTATTGATCACATGAAAAATGAGGAAGTGTTTCTTTACTGCAGGAGTGGCAACCGGAGTGGTCAAGCTGCTTTAATTCTAGAAACCATGGGTTTCACCAATGTGGTGAATGTAACAGGCGGAATGCTATCTTGGAGAGAAAACTTCGAAAAATAGTATTCTAGTATTTCAACTCTTCCTGGGCCTTGGATAACATGGTTCCCACAAGTTCTTTGCTAAAATCCTCTATCGAATAGGGGTTGATAGTGCTTGTTTGTATTGACCAAATCAAGGCTTCTGTTTTTGCATCAAATAGATTGCCTTCCATAAAATAGGTTTTATCTGTTACATAGTATCCAGGATCATAGATATAA
>JBEDAP010000310.1:0-6181 GCA_041177705.1 Bacteroidota bacterium | reverse complement strand
CATTGACACCTACAACGAGGATGATGAAGGGTTTTTTGTTTTCGGGAAGTTCAAATTTCTTGAGTGTATCCTTTTCATCTTCTACAAGGATGTTGCGGATTTCATCTTTGAGCATCTGATGCAGCTCATCTGTACTCATGTATTTATCCCTCGCAACACGTGCTTCGATTTTCTCGATGATTTGAACGGTGGTGTCTACTCCTACATCTGCGGTAATCAATGCCTCTTCCAATTGATCCAGCACTTCCTCATCGACCTGTGATTTTCCGGCAATGGCCTTGGTGATTTTCGCAAAGAACCCCTCACGGGTTTTTTCCAAACCCTTTTCAAGTTGTTCTTTCTCTTTCTTCCCAAATAGCTTATCAAAAAATCCCATAGATATTGCTATTAAAACAAAAGCTGTCCCGAAAAGTTATACGGAACAGCTTTTGACATTGAATTCAAATGCATTTATTGAGCCAAGAACTCCTTTACCTTGTCCTTGTGAACAATAGTTTCTTTAAACGTGTAAGCGCCAGTCTTTGGACTTCTTACCGCCTTGATCACTTTGGTCCAGTTCTTTGCTTCAGCAGAAGCTTTTGCGTCTTTAATTTTCGCGTTCTTTGATGCTGCCTTTGCCATTGTTATTTAATTTCTTTGTGAACAGTATATTTCTTTAGAATGGGGTTGTATTTCTTCAACTCCATACGCTCTGGTGTATTTTTCTTGTTCTTGGTTGTGATATAACGGCTGGTACCAGCTTGACCAGTAGTTTTGTGCTCTGTGCACTCTAGAATCACTTGAACCCTGTTTCCTTTCTTAGCCATTTCTTATAATTGATAAGATTAAATAGTTGCTCCTTGAGCCCTCATTTCCTTTACAACACTGTAGAGTCCGTTTTTGTTGATGGTACGGATAGCCTCTGAAGAAAGCTTCAAAGTAATCCACCTATCTTCCTCAGCGAGGAAAAAACGCTTTGTCTGAAGGTTTGGAAGGAAACGACGCTTGGTCTTGATATTCGAATGCGAAACCTTATTTCCAGTAATCGGACGCTTTCCAGTAACCTGACATACTCGTGCCATAATCTCAAATTTTGGGAGGGCGAAATTAGTGAATTGTTTGGTTTAGGCCAAATTTTTTGTTCTGTTAAGGGTTGACAGTTGACGGTTTACCGTTGACGGTCAACAGTCAACCGTTAACTGCTTAAATATCAATCGCTTCGCCATAGGCTGCGGCAACAGCTTCTTTCACCGCTTCACTCATGGTTGGGTGTGGGTGAATGGCATTGAGGATTTCATGGTTGGTTGTCTCCAATTTACGGGCTACCACTACCTCTGCGATCATTTCGGTTACTCCGGCACCAATCATGTGGGCACCAAGGAATTCACCGTATTTAGCATCGAAAATCACCTTTACAAATCCATCTGTATTACCTGCTGCACTTGCCTTTCCAGAAGCCATGAATGGGAATTTGCCCACTTTCACCTCATAACCAGCCTCTTTAGCCGCTTTTTCTGTGAACCCCACAGAAGCGATTTCTGGAGAGCAATAGGTACATCCTGGGATATTATTGTAATCAATCGCATCTGGCTTATGGTGGTATTTCTTTTCTAGGAAGCCAATCGCCTCAGCAGCATTGATTCCTTCTTTTCCTGCTACGTGCGCCAGGGCTTGTCCAGGTGAACAATCACCTATAGCATAGATACCAGCAACAGATGTTTGCTGTGTTTTATCAACAACAATCTTTCCTTTTTCAGTCTTGATGCCATTTTCTTCCAATCCAATATTTTCAATATTTGGAGCGATACCCACTGCACTCAATACGATTTCTGCTTCCAATACTGATTCACCAGAAGCATTCTTCACAGAAGCCTTTACACCAGCTCCTGAAGTATCCACCTTCGTTACTTCACTTGATGTAAGAATATTGATTCCTTTCTTTTTCAATTGTTTTTCCAATTCCTTGCTGATATCCTCATCTTCCACTGGAACGATTCTAGGCATGAATTCAACAATGGTAACTTTTGTGCCCATTGAATTATAGAAATCTGCAAACTCAACGCCGATTGCTCCACTTCCCACTACAATCATTGATTTAGGCTGTTGTGGCAATACCATCGCTTCGCGGTATCCAATGATTTTCTTTCCATCTTGAGGAAGGTTAGGAAGCTGGCGACTTCTTGCACCTGTTGCAATGATGATATATTTTCCCTCCACCACTTGCTTCTTTCCATCAGCAGCGGTGACTTCAATCTTTCCTTTTCCGGCAATTTTTCCATACCCCATGATCACATCAATCTTGTTCTTCTTCATCAAGAACTGAACACCCTTACTCATTTTGTCTGCAACACCACGACTGCGTTTAACGACAGCACCAAAATCATGCTCAACATTGCTGGCTTTGATACCATAATCAGCACTGTGTTTCAAGTAATCGTATACCTGTGCACTTTTCAAAAGGGCCTTGGTTGGAATACATCCCCAATTCAGACAAACACCACCCAAACTCTCCTTTTCAATGATTGCTACTTTGAAACCGAGTTGTGATGCTCTGATAGCAGCTGGGTAACCGCCAGGACCACTTCCTAATACTAGTACATCGTATGCCATGGTATTTATTTTAGATTGAGTGGCAAAATTACTTCTTAAGGGCGAAACGACAAAAGGGCAAAATGGACCGATTTTAAAAAAAGTCTATCTTAGAATCGTGGTACAGAAAAAGAAAATAAACTTCGATTTGTTCAATAGCAAGGCGCATTCTGGGGTTGCCTCTAAAAACGCAACGCTCAAAAAATCAATCATTAAAAAAATTGATCGAAAATCTCATTGCACAATCACAGAACTGAGCAAAGAGCTGAATACCAGCGTACCAAAAACAACAACGCTGATTACTTCACTTGTTGAAGATGGATTTATACAAGATGAAGGAAAACTCGATTCGACCGGTGGCAGAAAGGCAAGTGTATTCGGACTCGCACCTGATGCATGTCATTTTGTTGGTGTTTCTGTTAGCCGTTTTCATATTGATTTTGGTGTGATGGATTTCAAAAAAGGAATGAATACCCCTGTCCATCAAGTGAATTACAAATTTGAAAACACAGCAGAGGCGCTTAATGAATTGATAGAGGAAATTGGGAAGTTTTTAAAAAGCTTGGAAAACGAAAACTTGAATGTGAAAGGCATAGGAATCGCCATGCCTGGTAGAACAAATACAAAAATTGGAAAAACACTCAGCTATTTCAATTTCACGGATGAGCCATTGAAAGATATCCTGCAAAGAGCATTTAAAATTCCAGTGTTCATTGAAAACGATTCACGTGCGATGGTTTTCGCAGAAATGAATGTTGGTGATTCCATCAACGAAAAAAATCTGGTGTTCGTGAATATCGATTATGGAATTGGTATCGGCATTATCATTGATGGAAAAACATATTATGGAAAATCAGGATATAGTGGCGAACTCGGACATATACCATTGTTCGACAATGAAATCATTTGTATCTGTGGCAAAAAAGGATGTTTTGAAACAGAAGCATCTGGATTTGCATTGAAAAGAAAATTTAAAGATAAACTGAAAAGCGGATCAAGCTCTTCTGTTTTGAAACACAAAAAAATTGAAGACATTCAACTTTCTGATATAGTCTATGCTGCAAAGCATGAAGATATGTTGGCCATTGAACTGCTTGCGGAAGTTGGAGAAAAATTTGGCAAGGGACTTGCAGTGTTGATCAATATATTTAATCCGGAGACGCTCATCATTGGCGGCGCATTGGCTGAAACTGGAGATTATATTCGTCTCCCCGCAAGAAGCGTTTTGAATAAATTTTCATCTGCGCTAGTCAACAATGACACTACATTAAGATTATCCAAACTCGGAGAACACGCCGGCGTTATTGGTGCATGTTTGATTGCAAGGAGCCGCTTTATATTTTAATAAGCTTGCGCAAACAAAACCCGTTGCTTACTTGGCTTGCCAGAGTAAATACAAACTCCTGATTCAACTTTATTATTTAGTGGAATGCAACGAATGGTTGCTTTTGTTTCTTCCTTGATTTTATCTTCTGTTTCACCGGTTCCATCCCAATGCGCAGCAACGAATCCGCCTTTTTCTGCAATCACCTTTTTAAACTCATCCCATGAATTCACTTCAGTAATATTTGCATCTCTGAATGCCAAAGCACGGTTATAAAGATTTTGCTGAATATCATCCAACAATGTTTTGATGTATTCAATAATTCCTTCCGAAGAAACTGATTTCTTTTCTTTGGTATCTCTTCTTGCAATTTCCACCACTCCATTTTCAATATCTTTTGGACCAATGGCAATTCTTACAGGAACACCTTTCATTTCATATTCAGCAAACTTCCATCCTGGTCGCACATTGTCTGAATCATCATACTTCACTGAAATGCTTGCTGCCTTTAAAGAAGACAAGATGCCATGCACTTTTTCATCCACCAAAGCCTTTTGCTCTGGACCTTTATAGATAGGAACAATGACAACTTGTAATGGAGCAATTTTTGGTGGAAGTACCAATCCCTCATCATCACTGTGCGCCATTACCAATGCACCAATCAATCTTGTTGAAACACCCCATGAGGTAGCCCAAACAAATTCCTGTTTATTTTCTTTCGTCAAATATTTTACATCAAATGCTTTTGCAAAATTTTGTCCGAGGAAATGTGAAGTGCCAGCCTGCAATGCCTTTCCGTCTTGCATTAGTGCTTCAATGCAATAGGTTTCCAACGCACCTGCAAATCTTTCATTCGGCGTTTTTACTCCTTTGATAACAGGCAGCGCCATGAAGTTCTCTACAAAATCAGCATAGACATGCAGCATTTTTTCAGCTTCTGCAATGGCTTCGTCAGCAGTTGCATGCGCTGTATGTCCCTCTTGCCAAAGAAATTCTGCCGTTCTCAAAAACAGTCTTGTTCTCATCTCCCATCTCACCACATTAGCCCACTGGTTGATTAACAAAGGAAGATCGCGGTATGATTGAATCCAATCTTTATAGGCATTCCAAATGATAGCTTCGCTCGTTGGACGAACAATCAATTCTTCTTCCAATTTTGCTTCCGGATCCACCATCAATTTTCCCTTTTGATTAGGATCAGCCTTCAAACGATAGTGTGTAACCACTGCACACTCTTTAGCAAATCCTTCTGCATGTCCCTCTTCTTTTTCAAGAAATGATTTTGGCACGAAAAGTGGGAAATACGCATTGACATGTCCGGTTTCTTTGAACATCCGATCCAATTCATCCTTCATGTTTTCCCAGAGTGTATAACCATAGGGTTTAATGACCATGCAACCACGTACTGCTGAATAATCTGCCAATCCCCCTTTGAGGATAAGATCATTGTACCATTGTGCATAATCAACCGATCTGGATGTCAACTCATTGCCCATATTGGAAATTTTTTGGGTGGATAGCAACTTTAACGAGATTTAAACGTCTAATCATTAAAGCGCGATTGCGCAAATGTAGTAACTTAGTCTTAATCTTTAAATCCATTGTTATGAGAAGGATCATGGCAGTTATAGCAACAGCAACCATTTTGGTGGGATGCAGTACAGCGTACAGAAGTGGACAAACACCAGATGATGTTTATTTTTCTCCAGCGAGAAACAATGCAGGTTATGTTGTAACAGATGAGGAGGATGGAAATGGAAGATACAATGCATCTGCAGTACCCATGCAAGACAGGTATATGAGGATGAAGTCAATTGGTGGATCAAGATGGAATGTTTTTGATGACGACTTCTCGTATTGGAATAATCCATATTGGAACAACAGGGCTTATTTTGACATGTACAGTTTTGGTGGATTCAATAGCATTGGACTTAACAGTTTGACATTGGGGAATCCATTCATGTTCAATCCGATGAGTTATTATTACAGTCCGTTTTCACCAATGTACTACGGACAACCAGTTGTTGTACTCAATACATTCAAAACAACTGTTGCTCCAAGAAATTCTGGTCCGAGGGTTTATAACTTAAGCAATTACAATCCGCCACGTCAGACAGTTGGATATTCTAAATTTGGGAATGTCAATATTAGTGGATCAAGCAACAACAGCAATTATTACAGAAGTAATAACTACAACACTGGTGGCTCCAACAGAATATTCAACAACAATTCATCTGGTGGAAGTTATGCACCATCTAGCAACTCATCATCAGGCTCCAGCGGAACTGC
>JBEDAP010000309.1:0-3733 GCA_041177705.1 Bacteroidota bacterium | reverse complement strand
TCGGTGAAAAAACAGCAGCTAAACTACTTGCAGAATATGGAAGCCTGGAAGCTGTTCTAGAAAATGCAGATAACATCAAAGGTGCAATGGGAGAAAAGGTTCGTCAGGGTAAAGAACTGGCATTGATGAGTAAAAAATTAGCAACCATCATTACGTCTGTACCCGTAGAATTTCACGAAGGAAATTTTAAAGTTACAGAACCCAACAAAGAGGCCCTCAAAGAGATTTTTGCAGAGTTGGAATTCAGAACCATCGGCAAAAGAATTCTTGGAGAAGATATTCCGATGGCAAGTACTCCGGAAAAGCAACCTGCACCTGTGCAAGGAGATCTCTTTAACATGTCGAGTTCACCTGCAATAGCGGTTGTGAACGATAAAGCAGAAGAAACAATCATCCCAGTTGCAGAAAAAAATATAAACAACACAGCGCATCAATACACATTGGTAGCCAGTGAACAGGAAATTCAACAATTGATCAAGGATCTTTCGATTGAAAAAGAAATTTGCTTTGATACAGAAACAACAGGATTGGATGCCAATCAAGCTGAACTGGTGGGATTGAGTTTTTCCATCAAACCGGGTACTGGATATTATGTTCCTGCGCCCAACTCCAAAAAAGATGCCATTCAATGGCTCAAACAATTCAATACACTTTTTGAAGACAAGCAAAAACTATGGATTGGACAAAATCTGAAATACGATTTGCTTATTTTAAAAAATCATGAAATCGAAGTATCGGGTTCGGTTTTTGATACAATGCTGGCTCACTATGTGGTTGAGCCAGAAGGGAAAAGAAGCATGGATTTGCTGAGTGCCAAATACTTGGGCTATGAACCCATTGCCATCGAAGAACTGATTGGAAAAAAAGGAAAGACGCAGGGTACCATGAGAGATGTTGAGGTTGAAAAAGTGAAGGAATATGCTTGCGAAGATGCAGACATCACACTACAACTTAAAAATATATTTCTCCCTCAATTGAAGTCCAAAGAAGTTGAAAAAGTATTTTATGAAGTAGAAAATCCATTGGTTAAAGTATTAACGGATATGGAATTCGAAGGTGTTCGTGTTGATGTTGATTTCTTGAATGAATATTCAAAAGAATTGGAACGCGAAGCAAAAATTGCAGAAGAGTCTGTGTATAAAATTGCAGGTGTTCGCTTCAACCTAGCATCCCCCAAGCAACTTGGAGAAGTTTTGTTTGAAAAACTGATGCTGGATCCTAAAGCAAAAAAAACTAAAACAGGTCAGTATGCTACAGGTGAAGATGTGCTTCAAAAGTTGGCCCATCAATTCCCCATTGTTTCCGATATTCTGGCATTCCGAGAACTCAGTAAATTAAAATCAACTTATGTTGATGCTTTGCCAGAGCTAATTAATCCGAATACCGGTCGAGTTCATACTACATATGGGCAAGCTGTCGCTGTTACAGGAAGATTAGCCAGCAACAACCCAAATCTTCAGAATATTCCTGTTCGTTCAGATAGAGGAAAAGAAATTCGAAAGGCATTTATCGCGCGCGATGATCAGCACGTATTGATTTCTGCAGACTATTCACAAATTGAACTTCGCATTGTTGCTGCAATCAGCGGAGATCCAAATATGTGTGAGGCGTTTAAACAAGGAAAAGATATCCATACTGCTACAGCTGCAAAAGTATACGGGGTATCAGAAGAAGAAGTGACCAAAGAAATGAGATACAAGGCAAAAAGTGTGAATTTTGGAATTATTTATGGTCAGGGTGCCTTTGGCTTATCTGAAAATCTTGGAATCAGCAGAACAGAAGCCAAAACCATTATTGATAATTATAAAAAAGAATTTTCCGGTATCAATGCATACATGGACAATACGATTCAATTTGCAAAAGAAAAAGGATACGTTGAGACGCTGATGGGAAGAAAACGGTGGTTGAGAGATATCAATTCCTCAAACTTCACTGTACGAGGTTTTGCAGAGCGAAATGCGATCAATTCACCTATCCAAGGTACGGCTGCCGATATGATCAAATTGGCCATGATCAAAGTACATGCAGCTATGAAAAAAGAAAAATTCCAGAGTAAAATGATTCTTCAGGTTCATGATGAATTGATTT
Organism: Bacteroidota bacterium; assembly: GCA_041177705.1. Lineage (GTDB taxonomy): Bacteria > Bacteroidota > Bacteroidia > Chitinophagales > Chitinophagaceae > Pollutibacter. Next base: position 1,645 of record JBEDAP010000309.1, on the reverse strand, counting down.
TTGATGCAGTAAAATCAGAAGCGAATGAACTAAAAGCATGCATTCTTGAGAATATGCAAACTGCACTTCTTCTACCCAACGAGGTACCGGTTGTAGCCGAAGCAGGAATGGGAGATAATTGGTTGGTAGCCCATTGATAACACATGATCACTCGATTTTTTATCTTACTATTCAAATTAAATGGCTGGAAAATTGCCGGCGCATTTCCACAGAATGTTAAAAAAGCAGTGGTGATCGCAGCGCCTCATACTTCCAATTGGGATTTTATTTATGCTCTAGCAATTTTCAAACTCCTCAAACTCAAAGTCCGATACCTCATTAAAAACGAAGTCAATTTTTTCCCGCTTAGCATTCTGATCAAAAATACAGGGGGCATCCCGGTAGAACGAAGTAAAAAACAAAACCTGATCGACCAATTTGTTGAGGTATTCAATAAAGAAGATAATCTCTTGGTAGCATTTCCGGCCGAAGGGACGAGAAAAAAAGTGGATAAATGGAAATCCGGATTTTATTATACGGCGTTGCAGGCCAACGTACCAGTTGTACCAGGCTATCTTGATTTTAGTAAAAAAGAGGGCGGCTTTGGAGAACCAATCTATTTAAGCGGGAACAAGGAGGAGGATCTTAAAAAAATAAAAATGTTTTATGCCGATAAAGTCGGTAAATATCCAGAGCTCTTCAATATCGAGGGAATTAAACTGGATTGAACCAATTCTTAACCGTATTTGTTTGTTTAGTGATGTTGGATAAATATATACATACATTGAGTTTAATTGGATCAAGATACTTCATAACTGCAGGTATCGCATTCGTGCTTTTCTATATCCTAATTAAACAATTGGTGAAGGAGAAGAAAATTCAAAATCGATTTCCCCAAGCATCTGATTATCTCCGTGAAATTGGCTATTCAATCATAACCATCCTCATTTTTGCGTTAGTACCATTGATTTTCATTCAAAATGAAGCTGTTTCAAAATATACACTGCTCTATAAAAAAATTGATGAAAAAGGATGGATTTACTTTTGGTCGGTGTTCCCCCTCATGCTCCTCATACATGACACCTATTTCTATTGGATGCATAGACTGATGCACCACAAGAAGCTGTTTAAATTATTCCATTTGATTCATCACAAATCAACCAACCCTTCACCTTGGGCGGCTTATGCTTTTCATCCATTAGAAGCCATTGTAGAGGCAGGAATTTTAGTTCTTTTCTTGTTTACACTTCCCATGCATCGTCTTCATTTTTTTATCTTTTTCTTATTCATGATCATATACAATGTATATGGTCATTTAGGATGGGAGCTCTACCCCAAGGGATTTCATAAAACTAAAATTGGCAAATGGATCAATACGTCCGTAGCTCACAACCAACATCATCAGTATTTTAAAGGGAACTATAGTCTCTATTTTTTATTTTGGGATCGTATCATGGGAACACTTCGAGAAGACTACGATCGTCAATTTGAAACTGTAAAAAATAAATGAAACCTAAAATCATTTATTGCTACGATGCTTATTGCGGGTGGTGTTATGGCTTCAGCCCCGTTATCAAGCAATTTTGGTTATCCTACAGAGATAAATTTGATTTTGAAGCTTTATCCGGTGGTATGATTCCAAAAGAATCAGCACGTCACATTGGAC
>JBEDAP010000308.1:0-5785 GCA_041177705.1 Bacteroidota bacterium | reverse complement strand
GAGAAATCACGTTACAGGTCATCATCAACCAATAGCTCCATCCATATGCACCAGCAATTCTGTATTTAAAGAAGATATCTTGCTCAAATGGAACCATGCTATACCAAGCCATGAACAACTCAGTTAAATACGCACACCCTACAATAGATCCTGTCAATACAATTACTTTATTCATCGCCTCAATATGACCCAACGTGATGTAATCCTGTAGATTCATCACTTTACGCATAATCAACATCAAGGTCTGTACCATGGCAAATCCAGAGAAGATTGCACCGGCAACGAAATAAGGAGGGAAGATAGTTGTATGCCAACCCGGAACAACCGAAGTTGCGAAGTCGAACGATACGATTGTATGCACCGAAAGTACCAACGGAGTTGAAAGTCCCGCTAATACCAGCGATAAACTTTCATGACGCTGCCAATGCTTGGTACTTCCACTCCATCCAAATGAAGCAACACCATATAAATGCTTGCGCAATTTTGTTTTGGCACGATCTCTTACGGTTGCCAAATCAGGCAACAAGCCAGAGTACCAGAATAACAACGATACCGTGAAATACGTGGAGATCGCAAATACGTCCCACAACAAGGGTGAATTGAAGTTGGGCCAAAGGGGACCGCGTGTGTTGGGATAAGGCAGTGTATAAAACGCCATCCATACCCTTCCCATGTGGAAGATCGGAAACTGACCAGCACACATTACCGCAAAAATCGTCATCGCCTCTGCTGCGCGGTTAACACCCGTTCTCCAACCTTGACGGAACAACAAAAGAATCGCAGAAATCAATGTACCAGCGTGACCGATACCAACCCACCATACGAAGTTGGTGATATCCCAACCCCATCCAATGGTTCTGTTCACATTCCACTGACCAATTCCATAAACTACTTCACGGTACACCGAATACACACCAAACAACAACAAGGCTGCAGATACATAAAAACCAATATACCACAACCGAGTGGGTTTGGCTTCAATGGTATGCACGATGTCTTCGGTAACCTGGGCGTAGGTCTTGTTACCGTTCACCAATGGTTCTCTTAATTGCGATTCGTACTTTGTTACACTCATGTGTTGGTCGTTTATTCGATTACACTACAATCTTTACTATTAATGAGCAGCTTCTGCTTTTTTCTCTTCTTTATGTCCTGTTTCTGTTGCTTCATGATGCGCTTCCTCAGCAACACCAACATGCCTGTCGGTATTTCTGATCTTTGCCAAATAACTTACGCTAGGCAATACGTGGATTTGCTCCAATGAATAGAACAAACGATTTGTTTGCTCTTCGTTTCTGATTTTGCTAACTGGACTGTTCTTGTCGTTTACGTTTCCAAATACAATAGCGTTGGTTGGACAAGCTTGCTGACAAGCCGTTTTGATATCCCACTTGCCATCGGCCCCGGTTTCCAACGGTCTGTTTTCTTTCTTCGCCTTCAACTTGCCTTCTTGTAAACGCTGAACGCAGAATGAACATTTTTCAATTACACCGCGTGAACGAACAGTAACGTCAGGGTTCAATACCATGCGCGTCAAATCTTCGTTCATCATCATCACAGAATCATCCAACTTGCCTTTCTGATTATCCGCAAAGCTGTCGGCACCTGTGTAATCAGCCCAGTTGAATCTTCTAACCTTGTATGGACAGTTGTTGGCACAATAGCGTGTACCGATACAACGGTTGTACGTCATTTGGTTGAGCCCCTCGCTGCTGTGGTTGGTAGCGTTAACCGGACAAACATTTTCACAAGGTGCATTGTCGCAATGCTGACAAAGCATAGGCATGAACACCACATTGAGATCGTCCAAGTTATCATTACCGGAATCATCTCGGTAGGTTGCAAAATAACGGTCGATTCTCAACCAATGCATTTCATGCGCACGCATTACTTCTGATTTACCTACAACAGCTACGTTGTTTTCAGCAGTACATGCAACAGTACAAGCTCCGCAACCAATACAGGTATTCAAGTCGATACTCATCCCCCATTTTGCACCGGGATAAGGGTAGTTAGGGTACAAGGTTCCTTCAGCTCTGTAATCTCCAGTTGTTGGAGCATAATCTTCAACCAACTTATGACGCTCATCGGCAAGAGCAGTCGGATTCTTTTTGAAATCATTCAGTGAATATTCACGAACAACTTCATCACGACCTTCATACTGATTGTGTGTTTGTGTATAAGCGAGTTTAGAAACTTCATTTGTTTTTTCAACTGTTACATCAACTACAACATTGGTAAAGGATGTACCATCAAAACCTGTCAATGGATAAGCATTGTGTCCAACATTTGCTGAAGCACGTCCACTCTTTTCAGAACGTCCATATCCCAAGGCAATACCAATTACATCTTTGTGCATTCCAGGTATAACCAAAACAGGAAGTTTGATTTCCAATCCCTTTGCCTTGATATTGATCACAGGCTTGGTAACTTCTACTTCATAATTATCATCAACAACGATTCCTAAGTCTTTGGCCAATGCATAGGAAATCATCGCATAGTTGTCCCATGTAGCTTTGGTAATTGGATCAGGCATTTCCTGCAACCAAGGATTATTCGCTTCCTTACCGGAACCCAGCGCGACTTTGGTATACAAGAAAATTTCTTTCCCTGCAGATACTTTCATTCCCGACAATACCGAAACAGCTGTTGCAAGTGAGCTTCCATTGTAACTACCAGCTGAAGGAGCAGCAACGGTTTCTACTACACCGTCTTGCAATGCTTTATCCCAAGCCGATTGTGAACCAAACTTTCCAATCCAATAGGATTTAAAATAATCGCCGTAGGAAGTTGCATCACCACTCCACTTCAACAATGAAGTTTGAAAGGCGCGAGTTTTGAATAAAGGAGAAATGGTAGGCTGAATGAAACTGAGGTATCCTGATTTAGGCTCAGCATCACCCCAGCTTTCCAAAAAGTGATGATCTGGAATTTGGTATTTGCAAAGAACAGAAGTTTCATCTTCTCTGTCGTTGAATGAAAGGGTAACAGGAACCTTTGCAAGTCCGGATTCAAATTTTTTCGCTTCAAAATAATCGTAAGCTGGATTCACTCCATGAATCAACAATGCACCAACAGCGCCTTCGTTCATGTCTTTCACCAACTGCACCATAGCCGCATCATCACCTTGACGGGTATTCAATGTACTGCTCCAATCAATGGTTGTGCCATATGCGCCCAACATTTGATTGATGGCATTCACGACCAACTGTACGTTGTAATCGTTGCTTCTGCAAACAACCAAAGAAGCTGTTCCTGAAGCTTTCAAAGCTTCTGCAGCTTGTTTGATTCCTTTTTTCAAACGCTCATCGGTAAGAGCAGGAGCAGAAACATTGCCGCCCAAGGCAGCATATAAATTAAGTACAACCGCACCAGCTTCTGTAGGTTTTGCAACATAACGGTCATCGGCATTGGCACCAGTTAAACTGAGTGTTGCTTCAAACTGAATGTGCTTACTCATTTCAGGATTCTTCTGGTTGATTTTTCTACCCTCCGCATACTGACGAGCATATTCAACTGAATTCAACCACGTACCCAAGAAATCTGCCCCTAAACCAACAATGGTTTTGGCTTTATCAAAACGATAAGAAGGTATCGCTCTCTTTCCAAAAGAAATCAAATTAGCACCCAACATTCCGTTGGATGAAATCACATCGTATTGTACATGACGAGATCCGGGATATTTAGAAAGGAAAGAAGCAATGATGTTTTTTGTTGTTACGGAAGTAATGGTTTCTGTTAGAAGTACAACAGGCTTGCCATTCAATTTGGACATGGCATCGCCAATCATTTTATCAAATGCATCAAACGTGCTTACTTCTTTTCCATTGGCTAAAGGGAAACGTAATCTAGCCGTATCGTATAAACCTAAAACAGCAGCTTGCACACGTGCAGAAGTACCACCATGCGTTATCGTAGAAAGTTCATTGCCTTCAATCTTAATAGGTCTTCCGTCTCTCACTTTAGCAACAACGGGAATGGCATCGCCATCCAATACATAGGTTGTAGCATAGTAATTCGCAACACCTGGTATAATGGAATCAGGTTTATTGAGATAAGGAATGCTTTTCTTGATGGGCATTTCACAACTGGCCGCAGCTGCAGCAGCTGCAGTGCTGAATCCTAAATATTTAAGGAAGTCCCTTCTGGGAGATTTAGATTCTAACAATCCATTGTCTTGCTCCACCGCAGAAAGCTCTTCACCGAACTCGTCCTGCACCCTTTCCTGGAATTGATCACTGCTCTTCAGTTCACCGAAACTCTGCCAGTATTTTTTTTGCTTCATAACAGTTGTTGGGTTGTGCTATTTGTGAGATGTATCTTATTTGTATTAATAGTGGCATTTCTGACACTCGGTTCCACCAATCTTTTCAACAGTTACACTGTCGAGCTTCTTGTTCTTCATATCCTCGTGGAACTTTTCATAAATGCTGTAGAATTTATTGTCGGTGAACTGCACTTTGGTTTCACGGTGGCAGTTTACACACCAGCCCATGCTCAAATCAGCAAACTGGTATACTTCACCCATTTTCTGAATTTCACCATGGCAAGTCTGACATTGTTGCTTTCCTGCATTCACGTGTTGTGCGTGATTGAAATAAACGTGATCAGGTAAGTTATGAATGCGGATCCACTCGATGGGCTTTCCTTTTCCGGTGTATTGCTTCTTGTTGGGATCCCATCCTGCGTATTGATAAAGCTTTTGAATCTCAGCTGTTCCATCTACTTCAGATCCATCTTCACGATACAACTTAGGACCTTTTGCATATTCATTGATACCCATGTGACAGTTCATACACACATTGACAGATGGAATATTGGCATGCTTGCTTTCCTGTGCACCACCGTGGCAATACAAACAATTGATTTGATTGATCCCTGCTTGTACAGTATGAGAATAATAGATGGGTTGTTCCGGTTGATAATTCTTTGATCTACCCAACCCTTGAGCACCTTGGAAAGTCATGTATCCACCACCCAAGAAAAGTAAAATAGCAAAGATGGCAATGTAAGCTTTGTTGCGATAGAATGGAATGGGCTCAGCAGAAGCTGTACCTTCTACCTCATCCGACATCTTACGCAAGTTGCTATTCACCTGCAAAAGAATCAAAGCAATAACAGCTAACACCAATGTAAGAATACCATAGAGCAAATTAGAATCTGATTCAATGGTTTGATCCGAAGGTCCGCCAGCAGCAGGAGCAGCAGCTTCAGCTGCGGGTTTAGCACCACCTGTATTGATATAACCTAAGATAGCATCGATGTCTGCATCTTTCAATTCAGGAAATGCAGTCATCTGAATTTTATTGTACTCGTTGTAAACGGCAACAGCACGTGGGTATCCTTTCTTGATAACAGCAGCACTGTTTCTTACCCACTCGTATAACATGGCTTTGTCGTCCCAGCGATCTTCAACGCCTTTAAGCGCTGGACCTACCAGGTTCTTGTCAATTGCGTGACAGGAAGCACATTTCTGATTGAACAATGCCTTGCCATCTTGTGCAGAAAGCGACAAGCTTGCAGACAGAGAAACCATTAAAAAAAGTGCTGAAAAAATCTTGTGTAAAGCAGTTCTTTTCTGATTCATACCCTCGTTAGATTGTGGTTGAGATGGAACAGGGTCCATTGAAACGCGTGCAAATTTAAGTCATGATCTTAACAATATATCAACATGTTGAGTTTTTTTTTAAGGTGATTTCTAACTGAATTTGAAGTATTTAGAATGACCAAAATCATGAAAATGTCATAAAAAAGAAAGTGGGCTTACCCTGCTAAATAATATAGG
>JBEDAP010000307.1:0-2519 GCA_041177705.1 Bacteroidota bacterium | reverse complement strand
CATCCATCATGATGTTATTTTGAGCATCAGGTGAAACGATGTAAAAGTGAACATCAAAATGCGGTATATCGTATACCATTTCAGGTCCATGCCCCATTGCAGCCCAGTCAACCGATACGTGGCTGTATGGCATATTCACCATCATATTTGTTGGGAAGGGTATTAAAAAAGTATTGCCTGATTCATGCTCATGCTCATCACCTTCTCCTTCCATGGTTCCCATATCATGACCGGAATGCATATCATATCCCATCATGGCATCGTGGTTAAATTCAATACCTACAGCAATGGGTCTACCATCGCGTGTGGATTTTACGTAGGTACGGGCAAGTCCTTCGCCCATAGTTACATATTCACCATAATAGGTAATACCCTGTGTATTATTCATGGAGTTCATGGAACTCTCCATTTCCAGGGTAAGGTCTTTTTTCTCGGGTACGAGCGCATCTTTTTCGCAAGAGGTGAGAAGCGCAGCTGCTGAAAACAGCAGTAAAAATGTTTGTTTCATAAAACGGGGTTTTGAATGGTCTATTGAAAGTATGGCTCATTCACCCGTTTTCCACATATCCACATTACATATTTAATAAATTCGGTATTTATACGTAGTAAGCACTACGTAATAGCATCTAAATAGCGTATTAGACGCAGAAAATATTTATAAATTATTGAAAATCAGCGTAATAAATTAGTATCTACCCGTGTGGGGGTATCCTTACCGTTTACTATACTCCTAGAACTCAGTGCAATAGCACGAATGATGTCAGTCATATTTTGCAAATCCAAAGTTTTCATCTCATCGCTTGCTTTGTGGTAATTGGGTTCGCTATCCATTTTTGAAGTTGATATTGTATGAGCGGGCACACCCAATCTGGCCAAGGTTGCATTGTCTGATCGATAAAATAAGTTTTGTGTAGGATAAGGATCTGGATGAAACGTAAACCCTGTTCCTTTTAAATTATTCTGGAGAATTTCTCCCATGCTGCTTTTTTCAAAACCCGTTATGTATGCACTGTTCTTTCCCCATTTGCTTTCCGTGCCAATCATTTCAATATTGAACATGGCCACCACTTGAGCCGGATCAAATTGTTTTGAAAAATAGGTTGCACCAAAGCCTCCAATTTCTTCAGCCGTAAACGCAGCAAATACCAAGGTTCTTTCATTGTCCCGCAGCTTTTTAAAATATTTTGCCAACATAATCATGGCTGTTGTTCCTGCTGCATCATCATTTGCGCCGTTGTAGATGGAATCATTGTCCTTCATGTTTCTTGTGTTGATGCCTAAATGATCATAGTGACCGGAAAATATTACATATTCATTGGGCTTTGATTTTCCCGGTAAAACTCCAACTACATTCGCTAAAGGCATTTCTGTAATTTCTTGTTCAGCCTCCCATGAAATTTCTTTTACCTCTTCTTGTGTAAGTACAAGCAAAACATTCGATTGATAGGGATACCATTGTCCACCTCGTTGTGGGAATCGATTGAAAATATTTCCATGTGATGTATCAACCAAGATGATGCTGTTTTTAGCCGATGATAGTATTTTACGTACTTCATTCACATAGTTCATTCCTTTTCCTATTTTGATGACTTCATATCCATCGGTTGAAGAAAGAGAACTATTCTTTTGTATTGAGACCCAATTGACTTGTTTTGTTTCGAAGCTTTTCCCATTCAATTTTAAATTTCCCTTTATCAATTTAGGCCTGATCATGGAAAAAGACTGCAGATAACTATTCCCGTTGTTCCATTTTTGAAGTCCAATGTTTTCAAACTCCGACTCAATGAATTTACCTGCCTTTTCTGTTCCCGCTGTAAAGGTTCTTCTTCCTTCCATTTCATCAGAAGCCAAAACCGTTTCGATCCTGCTTGTTTCATCAACGCTGATTGCTTTCAACGCTTTTTGAGCATGCACTTGAATCGAAAAAACAAATAAAAAAAGAGCTGCGCTAAATTTCATGGAATTTGTTTTAAAGTTTATTTGGTTCCGGAAATGATTCCCCTACAATTCGTTGCTCCACATTTGCACTGAAAAGGTTCCATCGTATGATCTAAAAAATCAGCATAATCCAATGTAAGTTCTTCACTTGCTTCTATATCTTTTATGGCCACCATGTTCAACCCGATCTGTTTGGTATTGGCATCGCAACTGTGGTTTTGAGGCGACCATTCCCAAGGTTCTTTATCCCAATACGCATAGATATTACCCCCCAAGGGATAAGCGTATTGTTTGAATTTTTCTTGCTCACGTTCGTTCCAATTTTTTTCTACATACGCTAAACTTACGATTCGATGTGCTCTCTCTTCCCCCTGGTAGAGTACTTCTCCTTTTTTTATTTTTCTACTGGCATAGATTCCATACCCCGAAATAGAATTTCCTTTTACTTGATATGCTTTTTGTTTTTTCTTGTGCCGCTCTATTCCTTCTTCGATGATGTGTTTTAAAAATCCCTGTTGGCCAATTCCATCGAATTTTAAAATATAGTCAGCAGATCCTTCCATGCCATCTGCATAAAAAAC
>JBEDAP010000306.1:0-2741 GCA_041177705.1 Bacteroidota bacterium | reverse complement strand
AGGCAAGTAGAAAATCACTGACATCAGCGATCACCACCATCCGACCAGAAGACATGAACCGCGGTCCCATCACCGATGTGGGGGTTCTTCTACAAGGTAAAGTTCCTGGATTGAACATTACTGCCAGTGGCGATCCAAATCGTGAAGCGGCAATTATCCTCAGAGGTGCTTCAACCATCAATTCTCCAGGTAATCCATTCTTTGTAATCGATGGAGTTCCAGGTGCAGATATTTCATTGGTAGCACCAGATGACATTGCGTCCATCGATGTATTGAAAGATGCTGCGGCAACTGCGATTTATGGAAACCGCGCTGCTTCTGGTGTAATCATGATTACAACAAAAAAAGGAAGAAAAGGACAATCTGTAGTTACCTACAACGGCTATGTCGGTTTAGAAAAGGTAAGCAACAAATTGAACTTGATGAATGCACAACAGCATAGAGATTATATCAAATCACAGGGGTTGTCTTACAACCCTGCTGATGATTTAGGGGCCGATACAGATTGGCAGTCTGCGGTACAACGCGCACAAGCTATTTCGCATAACCACAACTTATCTTTCAGCGGGGGCGGTGACCATGGTTCTTATTCCGCCAGTGTGAACTATGTGAATCGTGAGGGTATTATGATTCGCAGCAACCAAGAGCGTATCATTGCTCGCTTGAATATTGAGCAAATGGCATTGAATGATAAAGTGAAATTCAATTTGAATGTAACCAACTCCAATACTACTGCAGAGCTTGTTCCTCTTCAGAACACCATCTTGGAACAAATGGCATCTCATCTACCTGTTTCTCCAGTATACAATCCCGATGGAACCTGGTTTGAAAATTTCAACATCCCGGGATATTTTAATCCGCTTGGGCTAGTTGACAACGCACAAGATCAAAACAGATTCAACAATTTAATTGCCAGTTTAACTACAGAAGTGAAACTGCCCTTTGACCTAACCTACAACTTGTTGCTATCTCACCAGAATAACAGTTCTACGAAATCAACATTCTACAATAGTTATTATGGAAGATATTCTCCCGCACAGTTTTACAGCAACCCGGATCCTGGATTTTCTGGCGCCTCTTTGATTGCATCCAGCTTGTTTGGTGTAAATGGTTCTGCATTTCGTAGTGCATATCAAAACAAACAAAACAACTTGGAAACCTTCCTTTCCTGGAATCGAAAATTCGGAGAGCATGGAATCAACACCGTAGTAGGTTTTTCTTGGCTGGGAACTCGTTCTGGAGATGGAGTTGAATCATCCAGTACCAATTTCATCACGGACTTTACCAACTACACCAACCTTTCTTTAGGTAATCCTTACGCCATTCCAAGCTACCGAATTCGTTTGGCGGGTGGATTTGGTGAAAAGCGATTGATCTCTGACTTCGCTCGTTTGAATTATAATTATGGCGATAAATATTTGCTTCAAGCTTCTATAAGACGTGATGGTAGCTCTGTTTTTGGAGCCAACTATCAGTGGGGTTATTTCCCTTCTGTTGGTGGTGCATGGAGAATCAGCAATGAGAAATTCATGGAGAAGCAAAATATATTCAGTGATTTAAAATTGCGTGCCAGCTACGGTGTAACCGGTAACTCGGAAGGAATTGGTCCCTTCAATGCAAAACTTGTTTATGGCATCACAGGTACTTATTACAACAATGGAATATTGGATAATGCGTATGGTCCATTGCAAGGTGCAAACCCTGATTTGAGATGGGAACGAACTTCTACATCAAATATAGCTTTGGACTTTAGCTTATTCAAAGGTATCCTCAGTGGATCAATTGATGTGTATGAAAAGCTAACCAAGGATATGTTGTTCCAGTATGCGGTGAGTCCAGCTTTGGTTCCAGGTGGTCGTATTTGGGCCAACGGTGGTTCTATCAGCAACCGAGGTATTGAATTGATGTTGAATTCAACACCTATTCAAACGAAAAATTTCTCTTGGAGCACAACTTTAAATTTAGCGCATAATAAAAATGAAATTACCAGCTTAACCAATCCGTTTTCAAATGGAGATTCCATTTTATATGTAGGTCCACGCGGCCAGGGTCAAACAGGAGCCACACTTCAAATCCTGAAAACGGGTAAGCCATTGGGACAGTTTTTCTCATTCATTTATGAGGGTAAAAACAGTTCCGGACTTTCTCAGTTCCGCAAGAAAGATGGCACTATCACAACAGCTCCATTGAACGGAACGGATTATTTTTACGTGGGTGATGCACAACCAAGAATTTTAGCCGGTTGGAGCAACAACCTCAAGTACAAGCGTTTCAGTTTGAATGTTTTCTTCCGTGGTGTTTTTGGTGCTAAAATTTTCAATGCTACACGCGGTAACTTATCCTATACACCCAATGCTACAGTCAGCAACTTATCTGCTTTGTTAACTTCTGAAGATAAGGTTACTGACCCACGTAACAGCTTCTTTTCTACACGTTATATCGAAAGTGGAAATTATGTGAGAATGGATAATGCTACGCTTTCGTATGATATCGATGCCAAGATCAAAGGAGTTAGAAATATACGTGCGTATGTAACAGCCAATAACCTTTTTGTATTGACTAAGTACTCTGGAATTGATCCGGAGATCAATCAAGGAGGTGTTGCACCAGGTGTTGATAATAATAACTTTTATCCCAAAACACGTGTATTCCTTTTTGGTCTTACCGCATCGTTTTAAAGAAGATGAAAACAAAACTTATAAATCAATTCAAGATGAAAAAGATAATTCAGTTCGTCCTTG
>JBEDAP010000305.1:0-3163 GCA_041177705.1 Bacteroidota bacterium | reverse complement strand
AAAAAAAGAATTGCAATTGAAATTGGCAATTAAACAGTGGGGAAATATTGCAGGATTGGTAGCCGGATTGATGAAAGGCGATTTGGATTTGATAGGAAGATCCTTGGAAGATGTAATCATTGAACCCGCCAGAAATATTTTAATTCCCGGCTTTCATGAAATCAAACAACGGTGCAAAGAAGCAGGAGCCTTGGGTGGCGGGATTTCCGGCAGTGGACCTTCTTTATTTATGCTTTCGAAAGATGAGCCTATTGCCAAGGAAGTAGAAAAAGTAATGTCTGGAATTTATACCGGCTTGGGAATAGATTACAAGACCTATGTCACCCAACTGAATTTTTCCGGAGTTCAACCTTTAAATAAATTGATATGAAGTTTTATAGCCTGGGTAACAGAAACAGATGGGTCGATATTCGTCAGGCAACCCTAGAAGGGCAGTCGATTGAAGGGGGACTGTATTATCCGGAATTTATACCCCAGTGGGATAAAGAATTTACTCGCGATCTCAAAGGATTGTCCAATGTTGAAATTGGTCAACGCATCATGCTTCCTTACGTGAAAGATGTATTGAGTGAATTGGAATTGTATGATTTGATGCAAGAAGTATTGACATTTAATTTTCCCTTGACAACCTTGGATGACAATAATTACATCCTAGAATTGTTTCATGGACCCACATTAGCTTTTAAAGATTTAGGCGCACGCTTTCTTAGTAAAATGATAGCATCTTTTGCCTTGCAACAAGATAAAAAGATTGTTGTGTTGGTGGCGACCAGCGGAGATACGGGAGGTGCTGTAGCACATGCATTTTGGAAAGTGCCCGGAATTGAAGTTGTTATATTGTATCCTTCCGGCAAAGTAAGTGAAGTGCAAGAAAAACAGCTCACCACATTGGGTGAAAATATTCATGCGTTGGAAGTAAAGGGAGATTTTGATGATTGCCAAGCCATCGTGAAGCGAGCATTTAAAGATGAAGATTTACAAAAGAGTTGCACACTCACTTCATCCAATTCCATCAATGTATGTCGCTGGCTTCCCCAACAAATTTACTATGCAATAGGCGTGAAGTATTTACCAGGGACTGATGCTCCGTTCATTTCAGTTCCCAGCGGTAATTTTGGAAATCTCTGTGCAGGATTGCTGGCACAACAATCTGGTTTAGCGGTAGAACATTTCATTGCTGCATGCAATAGCAACGATGCAATTGTACAGTATATGGAAACAGGAATTTTTAAGTCGCAAACATCGGTTTCAACCTATTCAAACGCCATGGATGTTGGCAATCCAAGCAATTGGGTACGTATCGAAGAAATGTTCTCTCGCGATTGGGCAATTGTAAAAAAATACATGAGTGCAAGTTCAACATCGGACCTCGAAACCATAGAGAATATCCGAAGGACGTATGCAGATACGGGTATTGTTTTAGATCCACATACAGCCGTGGCCCATCAAGCCTTGAAGCGATACAAAGTTAAATACCCTGGTGCCCAAGGAATGGTTTTAGGTACAGCCCACCCTATCAAATTCCCATCGATTGTGCAAGAAGCTTTGAATTTTACCCCACCTGTTCCCAAAGAACTGGAAAGTTTGTTGGCATCCGTCAAAAAAAGCAGGGTTATTTCAGCTGATTACGAGCAATTTAAGTCCCTTTTCCTTGAGGAAATCCCAAAAAAATGAGCCATATTCTGGGTTTTGTTTAATTTTTTGTATATTCATACAGATTTAGGTTAAACAGATAAAGATTTTTTACCCTATTTGAACCTTTTTTTGATCTCCGCGTTTTTGTCATCGTGCTTGCCGGTTTTGTGCAGATACTGACCAATAAGTCATTTCTTAACCAAAACTATATACCATGATTCCTTTTTTAGAGACAGTTGCCGCAGACAACTACGTAGCGTTTACGTTTTTCATCGGCACCATGGCCATGATGGCCGCTTCTGTATTTTTCTTTTTTGAATTGGGCAATACCGATAAGGCCTGGAGAACATCCGTGTTGGTATCGGGATTGATCACTTTCATTGCTGCTGTTCACTATTATTACATGAGGGGGTATAACCTCGAAACTGGAGATTCACCAACCTTTTTCCGTTATGTAGATTGGTTGTTGACTGTTCCTTTGATGTGCGTTGAGTTCTATCTCATTACAAAGAAAGCCGGCGGAACTGTTGGATTGCTTTGGAAGCTCATCTTTGCTTCAGTTGTAATGTTGGTTACTGGCTATTTCGGCGAAACTATCTACAAAGATCAAAGTGTTCTTTGGGGTGTTATCTCCGGTTTAGCTTACTTCTACATCGTTTACCTCGTATGGTTCGGTGAAGTTTCTAAATTGGCTACTGCTGCTTCACCTGCAGTTGCAAAAGCTAACAAAACACTCGGATGGTTCGTATTGGTAGGATGGGCAATCTATCCTCTCGGTTACATCTTGGGTACACCAGGTGGTTTGTTCGGAATGGTATTGGTAGAAGACGTTGCTGCTGCAACTGGCGCTATGGATATCGTTTACAACATCGGTGATGCTGTTAACAAAATCGGTTTCGGATTGGTTATTTATTCACTTAGCCGCTCTGAATCTAAATAAAAAAGGAAAACACGCAAGAATATGCAAAGGCCTATGTTCACACATAGGCCTTTCATTTATCCCCCCGCTCTCCCATGTTCTATAAAAAAAGGTTCGACTGGATTACGTGGATCAATGCATTGATCGGATTCGCTTTGATTGTTTGGCAATACTTGGAAGGAGAAATTCCCTTTGGCTTTCAACTGACTTATTTCCTTGTATTGATTGGAGCCACTGGAATACCCCATGGCGCTTTGGATCATGTAATTGCAAAAAACACAGAAAAGGATAGCTCTCAATTCAGCATTCAATCCTTTTTCAAAAAGTATATACTTGCCATTCTTCTCTATACTGCCTGCTGGATTTTTCTGCCCAGTTTTAGCTTACTCATTTTTTTATTGATATCTGCCTGGCATTTTGGTGAAACCGATTTAGCCGATGCAGCAAGTAGTTTGGTTTGGAATGCTACTCGACTAATCTGGGGAATATTAGTATTGTACAGCTTGTTGCTGTTCCATCCTGCTGAAACAGAAAGTGTATTGGTTCGCATTACACAAGGTTCTGCAACTGCCATGTCCATTTGGTCAGCGATAAAAAACAACCAAGTAC
>JBEDAP010000304.1:0-4157 GCA_041177705.1 Bacteroidota bacterium | reverse complement strand
GCATCAAAAGTCAAATCGCTTGCAGCTGCACACGGATTGAAGTTTGACGCCATGAATTCCAATACATTTCAGGATCAACCCAATCAAAGACTAAGTTACAAATACGGATCGCTTCAAAATGTGAACAGGGAAACAAGAGAACAGGCTATTCAGCACAACCTGGATGTAATTCAATATGGAGTTGAATTAGGCTCAAAATCATTAACAGTTTGGTTATCGGATGGATCAAATTTTCCAGGTCAGTTAAATTTTCGAGATGCATTTAAAAACACCCTGGATGGTTTGACTCGCATATATGAAGCATTGCCTTCTGACTGGAAATTGTTTGTTGAGTACAAAGCTTTTGAGCCCAATTTTTATTCCATGACAGTTGGCGATTGGGGACAGTCCTATTTGTATACGAGTAAATTGGGACCTAAGGCGTATACACTAGTAGATTTGGGTCATCATTTGCCCAATGCCAATATTGAACAAATTGTTTCTCTGCTATTGATGGAAAATAAACTAGGTGGATTTCATTTCAACGATTCCAAATACGGAGATGATGATTTAACTGTTGGATCTATCAGACCTTACCAATTGTTTTTAATATTTGTAGAATTGGTTGAAGGGATGAATGCGAGGGGGATGGATCATGCCTCTGATTTAGGTTGGATGATTGATGCATCCCACAATATCAAAGATCCATTAGAGGATTTGTTGCAATCGGTGGAGGCCATTCAATTGGCCTATGCGCAAGCATTGTTGGTAGATCAAAATGCGTTGAGAGAATACAGAGATAAAAACGATGTGGTGATGGCGCAGGAAGTATTACAAAATGCCTTTCGAACTGATTTAAGACCTCTTATAGCAGAAGCTCGACTTCTCAACGGCGCTTCATTGGATCCATTGCAGACATACCGAAGTCTGCATATTCGTGAGCAACTTATCAAAGAACGAGGGATACAAACAAAGGCAACAGGATTATAACTTAATCAGAATGGGTGCTATTCCTGCAATTGCAATTGTTGATGTTGGAAAAACCAACAAAAAGCTGATGGTGTATGATTCATCGTATAACTTGATACACCAGCAGATTAAAACAATACCGGAAACGGTAGATGAAGACGGATTTCCTTCAGAAGATTTGTCCCTTTTGTGCAATGTAGTTTTAGAGTTGATAGATGAAGTACTGGCAAATCCACAATTTGATATCCAAGCCATTAATTTTACAGCATACGGTGCAAGTTTCGTTTATTTGGATAAAGCAGGCAATCCGCTTCCGCCGCTATACAACTATTTGAAGCCATATCCGGAAGAAGTTGGCAATGAGTTTTTTGCTAACTATGGTAAACCTGAAATAATTGCTTTAGAGACAGCATCTCCTACGTTGGGAAATCTTAATTCGGGTATGCAATTGTATTGGCTCAAAAAACAAAAGCCAGATTTTTTTAATAAAATACATACGGCATTGCACTTACCTCAGTTTATTTCATACTTAATTTCCCATAAGACGTATGTTGAGAAAACAAGTATTGGATGCCATACCCAATTGTGGAATTTTAAATTAGATCAATACCACGAATGGGTTGAGAAAGAAAAACTGAATAATTTATTTCCGGCCCTTATTGATTCCGCAAGTTCAAATGTAATTATTCGTAAAGAAAAGAAGCTTCAGGTAGGAGTGGGGTTGCACGACAGCTCATCTGCCTTGGTTCCATACACTACTTTTTTGAGGGATCCTTTTATCTTAATCTCAACTGGCACATGGAGTATTAGTTTAAATCCATTTAACCAAGAGCCACTTTGTATAGATGAATTGAAGCAAGATTGCTTATGCTATTTTCAATCCAATGGAAAAGCAGTAAAAGCATCTCGTTTATTTTTGGGCCATTTCCATGATACAGGTACTTCTAAAATTGCCTCACATTATGCGCTTCCCAGAGATTTTTTTGCTGCAATAAAATTTGACAATGAAGTTTATCAACTATCGCTTAAGATTTTTCACGATAAACAATATCTTGACTTTGACCAAGTAGATTTGATGGAAATAGGATCTCCTGATGTTTCGTATTATTTACTTATAGCTATTTTGGTTAAGATGCAGGTAAAATCTACCTCTCTAATATTTGGGAAGGATGAACCTGAAACGATCTTGGTAGATGGCGGATTTTCCCAAAATGAACTCTTTCTTCGAATCTTAAAACAGCAATTTTCATCCAAGCGTTTATTTGTTTCAATGCTCTCCCAATCAACCAGTTTAGGAGCAGCATTGATTCTTCATGATGCTTGGAATCAAACTAAATTATCGGAAACGGTTTTTCCATTGATGGAGATCCAGCCAAGTTAGAAATTCCAGGGCATTACCATCCTGTCTTTTCTATCATCCGGTTTGGTATAGATGAATGTAAGTTCTATGCTTCCATATTTAGGCGCTATATTTTTAAGTTTAGATGTAGTTACATCATAACTCAATCCAAACTGCATCCCATTTAATTGCAAAGAGATATAAGGATAGACTGCATCCTGATGCCTATAGAATGCGCCCATATAAATGTATTTTGAAGTATACTCATCTCCAATATAATATCCGTATGCAATTCCTGTGTTGAGTTCTGAGGCCTTGTTTTGCATCATATAAATACCGCTAATCATAATGCGATGGTAGGAGTTATTGGAAAAGTAAAAATTTGCTCCGCCATGTATTGTGTACCTTCTGGGCACTCTAGCTTCTTCATCTTGAAAATAGCTAAAGCGTGGTTTAGCTGCATGGTAGATAGATCCACCCAGATATGCTGAGTTTTCACCATCGTTGTAGGAGTATACGAGTCCAGTGTTTATGTCAAAATATGGTTTTAGTCCCACGGGAAAGAATTCGCCAGAAGGAATCGAAACATCAAATCCACCGCTCGCAAATTGAGTTCCAAATGTTAAACGAGTGAAATCTACAATTCTATTGTGATAGCTTCCCTGGATACCAACTCCTATGCTATGCACTCCAAGAGCATCCAAGGATTGATGGTATGCAACAGAGAAGGATCCCGATGTGCTTCTGAATCCTCCAGCAAGCGATTCATCGTTTAAAATCATACCACCAATGCCAAATCGATTTTCGCCTTCAATTTTATTTCTTAAAATCTTATGCTCAAAAGACACTGTTCCAGTATTGAAAGGATTTCCAACCTGCCACCATTGTTTTCTATAGTTAGCCGCAACTCGGTAGATTCCTTCAAAATTTCCAGTGAGTGCTGGATTCATCGTAAGAGGCGAAGAAAAATACTGAGAGTAATGAGGATCCTGAGCCCATGCATTCAGGCTTGTGCAGAAGATTAATATGGTAAGTAACTTTTTCAATTTACCTGAGCAATACGAAATTGCCACCTCTTTTTATTGTTTGTCCATCTATATCAATTCCTTCTGCAATCCATGTATAGGTTTCCATGGCTTGTTTAGCTCCTTTGTAGAATCCATCCCATCCTTTGTTGGGATCTTTATCCTGATATACCAGGTTGCCCCAACGATTGAATATGCGTAGATATTTAAATTCTTGTATACCAATGAGGAAAGGACGAATTACATCATTTACGCCGTCTCCATTCGGCGAAAAGGCTTTGGGCATCATGATATCTTTTTCTTTAAATATCAAAACCTTGAGTGTGTCTGTATAAATACAATTGAATTCGTTTTGCATCGAAATCAAGTATTGGACTTCTTGGTCATATTGGAAAATTGGATTTTGAATCGTATAGTTATTTAGACCTTGTCTAGGTATCCAGTTGTAATTTGTTTTTACAAATGCTCTTGCATTGAGTTGCAAAGGTCTATTTACAATAGCCGAAACAAATGGAAGTTGTTTGCCAATCGGTTGTTCTCCAACTGAAATAATTTTAGATAAACTGTCTGTACAGCCTTCAATATCTGA
The DNA here is from genome assembly GCA_041177705.1 of Bacteroidota bacterium. Classification (GTDB taxonomy): domain Bacteria; phylum Bacteroidota; class Bacteroidia; order Chitinophagales; family Chitinophagaceae; genus Pollutibacter. Next base: position 256 of record JBEDAP010000304.1, on the reverse strand, counting down.
AACGATTAGACGGATGGTTTTGTTTCCGATTGTATTGGAGAAATAACTGTAATCTTTTGAGGTTGAAACCTGACGGGCATCGATTTTCCATACGAATGTTGACAATGCTAGTATAGAAGTTGAAGTATTGGTAAATAGGAATTGGTTATTGGTGATACATTGGGTTGAATCGTTGATGTTGAATCCAACAATCGGATTAGCTACGGCGTGAAGTATAATTCCTGTACTATCAACACATCCTTCTTTATTGGTTACT
>JBEDAP010000303.1:0-4860 GCA_041177705.1 Bacteroidota bacterium | reverse complement strand
ATAGATGTTGAAGAGCAGCATGAAAAAGAGCTTGAGTCAATTGATGAAAATGAAGATGTTCATTTATCAGTTGAACCTGCGATCGAATTAGAAACAAAATCAGTAACCGAGGATTCTTTTTCGATTCCAATTGAGCCATACCATACTATAGATTATTTTGCTTCACAGGGAATAGATTTAAGTAAGGAGACACAGAAAGATGAATTATCAACCAAAGTCAAGAGTTTTACTGCCTGGTTGAAAACCATGAAACGTCTTCAGCCTGAAATCGATAATTCCTCACAAAAAGATCTTGAAACTGAGTATAAAGGCTCAGAAACATCAGCCATGGAGCAAACGGATGAAGTGATTACCGAGACCATGGCAGAGGTCTATTTAAAGCAGGGAATGAAGGAAAAAGCCATATCCATTTACAAGAAATTAAGTTTGCAAAATCCTGCCAATAGCCATATTTTTGCAGACAAAATTTTACGGATTAAAGAAAATAAAATATGACTACGTTATTCATCATACTGATTGTTTTGGCCTCTGTATTGTTGGGAGCTATCGTATTGATTCAGAACCCCAAAGGTGGCGGTTTAGCAGGTAATATTGCAGGTTTCAGCAACCAGTTTATGGGTGTAAAGCAAACCACCGATGTTCTGGAAAAAGGAACCTGGGTTTTATCAGGCATTTTGGTAGTTCTGTGCATGGTTTCCATATTCTTCATCAACACTAAAACTGTTGGTGGAAACGATACGTTAAAAAATATCCCAACCACAACAGCACCTGCAGCAACACAGCAGCCAGCCCCTGTTCAACAACAGGCTCCTGCCTCCAATGTTCCGGCAGCCCCAGCTCAAGCTAAATAATTTTATTATTGATATCTGGAACCCTGCCTGAAAAGAGCAGGGTTTTTATTTTAAGTACATGCCTGGAAAGAAAAATAAAAAGACAAAAAAATCAAAAGGAATTCGAATTGGCATATGGCTTCTTGTGCTTACGAGTCTTTTATTTTCAGCATTTGTCTATGTCATGTTTTTGCGACCGGCCACTAAATTCAAAGGTGAACAAGTAATCATTTTTGTTCCCAAGTCAAAAGCAACCAAGCAATATGTCAGGGATCAGATAAAAAATCAAGTACAAACCGTATCCTATAACACTTTTTTGGGATTGGCAGAATGGAGTGGTTATTGGAAAAAAATTAAATCGGGTCGCTATGTCATTGAAAAGAATAGCAGCATTTTTACTGTTTTCCGAAAATTATACGGTGGAAGGCAAGATCCAGTAAGCATAACGATCAATAAGTTTAGAACCAACAACGATGTAGCAAAATACGTTGCTCAAAAATTAGAGTTCACAGAAACCGAGATGAAGCGGTTCATCAATAATTCAGATTCGTTGAATTCATTGGGACTGACCAAAGAAACGTTCATGACTGTGATCATTCCGAATACCTACGAAATTTATTGGGATAGCAGTCCCCGTGACTTCATGGAACGGATGCTAAAAGAGTCGAATAAATTTTGGAATGACAGTCGCATCGATAAAGCCAAACAATTGGAGCTTTCAAAAGAAGAAGTCATAACGATAGCTTCCATTGTTGAAGAAGAAACGAACGACAACACGGAAAAACCTTTGATTGCCAGTGTTTATGTAAACAGACTGAAAAAAGAAATGCCTTTAGGCGCCGACCCTACCATAAAATTTGCTTTAGGCAATTTTATGCTAAAGCGCATTACCTTGGCTCATATCCGAGGTAGTAGCAGCTCCCCTTACAATACGTATTCTCGCAAAGGATTGCCACCTGGTCCCATTTGCACGCCCTCCATTGCATCGATTGATGCAGTTTTAAAAGGAGAAGCGACCAGCTATTTGTATTTTTGTGCAAAAGCTGATTTCTCAGGTTCCCATAGCTTTGCAAGTACGGCAGAAGAACATTTTGCCAATGCAAGAAAATATAGAAAAGCACTGGACAGCCTAGGAATTCATTAATTCAACAAAATGATCAAACTGCAGCGGATACTATTGGAGAGCAAGCCCGTCAGCAGCGTGATCAATTGGTCGAAAAAGTTAATCCTCCCCGGCTTTGAAGGAATTCCTCTTTACGATGTGATCGTGTTTTTCCTCAGACAAACGCAAGAGATCGGTCTTCAAGAAAGGGCTGCATCAATAGCTTTCAATTTTTTGATGGCTATCCCTCCCTTGTTCATCTTTGTCTTTACTCTTTTGTCTTATATGCCAGATTCCAAAATCATTTATAACGAGATTTTGATTCTACTTAAAACAATCATTCCCGATGAAACTACTTTTGGAATGATTCAAAGAGTTACAGATGACTTTTTTGAAGCTGGAACTGGAACACTCTCATTCGGTCTCTTGTTAGCTATTTACTTTTCGTCGAATGCAACACTTACGATCATGCGCACTTTTAGAAAATCCATGTTGCATATAGAAACGGAAGATCGAAACTTCATTCAAGTTCGACTAACGGCGATACGATTGACTTTCATTATTATTTTCCTCGTATTGGCAACGTTGATGATCATGATAACTCAAACTGCCCTAATCAATTGGTTTTCTGATTTATTGAAGATAAAAGATCACTGGGTAGATCTGCTTTTTCGATTTGGCCATTGGCTTGTAACTTTTCTTTTGATTTTCCTTGCAATCGGGATCATATACCGATATGCCCCCCATGTTCAAAAAAAATGGAGGATTCGATCACCAGGTGCTATTTTGGCAACATTGTTGATCATGGCATTTACCTATCTATTCTCCTATTGGGTTAACAATATCGCATCCTATAACAAAGTATATGGATCTTTAGGAAGTGTACTCATCTTGATGTTCTTGGTGTTTTTCAATTCATTGGTTATGTTAATTGGATTTGAATTGAATGTGAGTATAAATTCATTGAAATCCATTTCAAATAAACGCAATACTTAATTTATGAGCAGCTCACCCAGACCTTATATTTTAGCCGAGACAAATTGGAAAGAGATTCAAACCCATCAATTTGATATAGCAGTGCTTCCCTGGGGAGCCACTGAAGCCCACAACTACCATATGCCCTATGCTACGGATAATTATCAAGTGGACTATGTAGCAGCTGAGAGTGCAAAAAAAGCATGGAATCAGGGCTCAAAGGTGTTGGTACTCCCCTGCATACCCTTTGGAGTTAATACAGGACAATTGGATGTTGATTTTTGCATAAACATGAACCCATCCACTCAATTGATGATTCTCAAAGACGTTTGTGATGTAATTCGGAGACATGGGTGCACAAAACTGGTAATTTTAAACGGACATGGCGCGAACAATTTTGTATCCATGATTCGTGAATTAGCTGGAATATATCCCGATTTATTTGTAGCCGTTGTAAACTGGTATCAATCAGCCCCTGTCAAAGAGTTTTTTGAGCAGCCCGGAGACCATGCAGATGAAATGGAATCCAGTGTGATGATGCATATAAATCCTGAATTGCTTCTGCCTCTGGAAGAAGCGGGAGATGGAAATACCAAGAAATTCACACCCAAAGGAATAAAAGCTGGTTGGGCATGGACACAACGTCCCTGGACAAAAATCTCAAAAGATACAGGTTCGGGTAATCCTGCAAAAGCAGATGCCCAGAAAGGAGAAAAGTTTTTAGAAGCCTGTACAGACCATATTGCTGAATTTTTTTGCGAAATTTGCGGTCGCAATATTGATGAAATACTAAAATAACGGATTCATGAGGAGTTTCTTTTTGTGTGGGATGATGCTCATCTCCCAGTTTATTCATGCCCAATCAACTTTTAATTTAGAGATTCAAACCCGATCTGAAAAAGGAATAATTATTAATTCCAAGGTTGAATTATTGAATTCTAGCTTGAACGCTGTTTTTGAGAATGGGAAAAATATATTTACAGCGCTGAAACCAGGTATGTATTCATTATACATATCTGCAGAGGGCTATGCTTCTCGTCTTCAACAGGTAGAGCTTACAAAGGATTTGTCGATTGATATCGTTCTTCAATCTTCTCAAATTCAACTGGACGATGTTGTTGTCACTTCAAATAAAAAAGAAGAATCAGCCAACCGAACTGGTGCCAGTATAACTACCCTTCAGGCAAAAGACATTCGTGATTATCGAATTTGGGAACTCAGAAATTTAAGCGGAATTAGTCCAAATCTGAATTTGGCAAATTCCGGAGACAATAGAAATGTTACTTCTATTCGAGGAATCACAACTACTTCGTATGAACAATCGGTTGCTACCTATGTGGATGGAGTATCACAATTCAATTTAGACACTTACCTCCCCCAATTGAACGATATTGAGCGTATTGAGATTCTTCGAGGTCCACAAGGCACTTTTTATGGAAGAAATGCCATGGGAGGTGTAATCAATATCATCACCAAAAAACCTTCCAATACAACAACAGGATCAGCTGATCTTCAGTTTGGCAGCTTTGGACAATTGAGAGCTAGTGCAAACTTCAAGACGCCTTTGATCAAGAACAAATTGTTCTTGGGAATTTCTGCACTTTGGGATAAAAGGGATGGCTACTATACCAACGAGTTTACGCAAACCAAATTTGATCGTCAAGATCAAAAAAGCTTTGGATTTCAGTTGAAATATTTGATCGGAAATGGCTGGAGTCTGGTTGCAGATATCAAAGGCTATCAAGGCAAAAACGATGGAGCCTTCCCTTTGGTGAACGATCTGACAAGCTTATTTGAAAATCCATATCGACTATCCCAAAACGCATTGGCAACCATGAATGATGCTACGGGAAATGCTTCTCTTGTTGTGAAACACAAAGGGAATAAAATTGATTTTACATTCCAGTCGGCCAGACAACACAACAAGCGATTTTACAGCAACAGTTTAGATGG
>JBEDAP010000302.1:0-3918 GCA_041177705.1 Bacteroidota bacterium | reverse complement strand
CCTGGCATGAGGTATTTGTTTTCTCCGTTAATCTCCCTTGCACTATATTTATTATCTATTACAGGTGCAATTTGAGCTATACGTTGGTTTTGTATTAGCACGTCTGTGTTGATAATTTTACCCTCGTTAACCAATTGTACATTTTTGATCAGGATAGTAGACATAACTATGAATTCAGATTGGATGCAAATTATAAAAACATTTTTAGTCGCTCTGCTATTTGTTTTCCCGTTTCGTCCTCATGCGCAGTCGACTTTTCTCCAACCCGGAGCTAAAGATTACATCCTCTTAGATCGTTTGGAGATCAAAATGCAAAAAGACTCTTTGTTGAACTTTTCTGCCATAAGACCTTTTTCCAGAAAATGGTGGGCAGAAGGATTGCAGCACAGTTTAGATCCCAAATTTGACTCTTTGTTTTCACGCATCGATCGTTACAATATTCGCAGGGCCATGCTCAACAACATGGAGTGGATTCCGGAACTTCCATTCAGTCCGGTTAGCCGAAAATCTATTTTAAATGCTTTCTACAAGGATCCCGCAAATATGGTGATGGTAAAGCAGAAAGACTTTTTTTTATCAATAAATCCTGTTTTTCAAGGACAATTGATGCGAGATGATGCGATTGATGGGATGAGGTATGTAAATTCCAGAGGAGTGGTTTTGAGATCTGTTGTTGCTAGAAAAGTAGGTGTTCAAGCTTACCTGACAGAAAACCAAGAGAAGCCACCCGCATTTGTGCGTCGGTTGAACGATCGTTTTCGATCTGTTCAAGGTGCAGGACTGTATCGGCCGTTTAAAGAATCGGGGTATGACTTTTTTGACGCACGCGGGTCTATTGTTTTCAATGCTGCGAAGTATTTTGATGTGCAGTTTGGGTATGATAAAATGTTTTTGGGCAATGGATACAGGAGTTTGTTTATCGGAGACCATGGTGCGCCGCATCTTTTTCTGAATTTGAATCTCCGTATCTGGAAACTCAATTATTCAAGTAGGGTGATGGAGCTGCAGCCTCAATATACACGTAGATCATTGGGGGAGGATACTTTATTCTCGAAGAAGTATGCATCCATACATTATCTCAGCTTTAATACACCGAAATGGCTCACGTTGGGGTTTTTTGAGGGTATTGTATTTGGTCGATTGAATCAAATCGAGTTTAATTATTTGAATCCGGTTATTTTTCTTCGAGCGGCCGAGTTGAATGTAGGAAGTCCGGATAATTCATTCATTGGCTTTGATGCCAAGGCCAATTTGGGCAGGAAGATTCAGGTATATGGCCAAGTAATGCTCGATGAGTTTTATACGAAATACATCCGAGAGAAAAAGGGATGGTGGGGCAACAAATGGGCATTTCAGTTTGGACTGAAACATCCCGATCTGTTTGGCATTCGAAATTTGGATATGCAAATCGAAGCCAATTGGATAAGGCCGTTTACGTATTCGCATTTCGATACTGTTGCTAATTATACGCATTACAACCAAGCATTGGCTCATCCGTTGATGTCCAACGTGCGAGAAGGAATCTTTGTTTTACGCTATCAGCCAGCTCCGCGTTGGTATATACAGTCGCGTTCTGTTTATTGGAAGACGGGGGAAGAGGCTCCTGGAGAAAATTACGGAAACAATATTTTTACGGATAGCGATACACGTACAAAAAGTGAAGGTATATTTTACGGTTCTCCAAAATCTGTTGATTTTCTCAATAGTAATTTCTGGGTAGCGTATGAAATCAAAGAAAATTTATTTCTTGAGGGTAATTTGAATTACAGAAAAAAAGAAGGATCTGCATCCAATCTTTTTTCATCTATCGGAATTCGGTGGAATATGCAGCGAAGGGAGTATGATAACTGATTAGCGACTACTTCCACCACCTTCAAAATGAACCGAGAATAGAATCATCCTGGAGTTCATTTTTTCGATGACATTGGAATACCTCAATCCTACATCTCTGCTATGGACATTGGTTAGTCCGTAGCTAAATTTTATTTCTGGCGATAGTACGAAATAAGGGAAGAAAAACTGAAAGCCAATTCCACCTTCAACTCCGTAATCGGATTTATTAACCTTCACCATATTGTCGGTGTTGCGAGCTCCGGAATTGCTGGCAAGGTCGTAGTCGTATTTCACACCACCCAAGGTGTAGACTCTGAAATTATTTATTCTATCACTTTTGAGACGTACTTGCAAGGGGAAGCTCATTACAATGGATTCAACATTTTGCTTTTCGTATATGCTGTTGGCTTCGCTTGGATACTTCTGTGTATATCCGAATTTCTTTTCGCTAAAAATTAAGTTCAGTGGATAGAATCGAACATCAAAATGTTTTGAAACTTGCCAGTTTGCCATGATGCCTAGATGAATTCTACCGCTATTTTGAGACTCTACCACCCGAACGGTATCGCGCTCAAGGAAGTAAGGGTGATGCGTGATGTTGTAATGGGATCGATTGTATCCCAAAATAATTCCAAAGTAATAGGGTTTGTCGTCGTGATCAGGCAAATTCAACTCTACCCTTCGCTGTCCGAACGAAGAAGTCAGTGCCAAAAAAGCAATGGCTAAAGCAATTATTTTTCTCCTGTATAAATGGTGCATATGCCCAGGCTCAAAGGTTGACGAGTAATATTTTTATATCCGACAAGGGCGAGAATGGATTCAAATTCTTTTCCTTCTGGGAATTTTTGTACAGACTTGTTTAGGTATTCGTAAGCTTTTTTGTTGCTTGAAAACAATTTTCCAAAGAATGGAGTAATTGCATTCATGTAAAACCAGTATAGTTCCTTGATCACAGGCAAAGTGGGTTTCGAAAATTCCAGTACAACCAATTTCCCGTTTGGTTGAAGTACGCGAAGAATTTCTGCAAGTCCTTTTTCTAAATTCTGAAAATTGCGCACACCAAATGCAACAGTTACAGCATCTACCTCATTGCTTTCCAATTTGATGTCTTCGCTATCGCCCGTTCTCAATTCGATGGTATCATCCAGCTGCAGTGAATTGATTTTTTTTCTTCCGATTTCCAACATTCCTTCAGAAATATCAATACCAATAATTTTGGTTGGCGATAGCAGTTTTGCAGCCAGAATGGCAACATCTGCGGTACCGGTTGCTACATCTAAGATGTATTTAGGTTGGGTCGACTGCAACTTGGAAAGAGCTTTTTTTCTCCAATACACGTCAATACCAGCTGAAAGAAAACGGTTGAGAAAGTCGTATCGGAAAGCAATCCGATCAAACATCAAGGCTACCTGTTCTTTTTTTGATAAATTTGACTCTAAATCCGGAACGACAGTATCGTGAGCAAATTTTCCCATTCATGCAAAAGTAGTCAAAAACGCTCGGTGGGGTCTTAAAAGAATTGTAAATCTAGGGTATGATCATTCACAAAGCGGAGTATTTAATAAGCAATCCAGATTTGTTGGCTTGCCCCAAACCGGATCGTCCAGAATATGCTTTTATTGGAAGAAGCAATGTGGGTAAATCTTCTTTGATCAATATGCTTACAGGCATACATAATTTAGCAAAAACATCATCTACTCCGGGAAAAACTCAGCTGATCAATCATTTTAGTATTGAATCTAAGATGAAATCAACCGATTCGATGATGCGTTGGTATTTGGTGGATCTTCCGGGGTACGGATTTGCGAAAGTTTCTGCGTCACAACGCAAGAAATGGGAGAAAATGATTGAGAATTATATCCGCAATAGAGAGAATTTAGTCAACTTGTTTGTATTGGTTGATTCAAGGCATGAACCTCAGGAACTTGACTTAAAATTTGTGAACCAGCTAGGTGCCTGGCAGGTTCCTTTTTCGATTGTATTTACCAAGGCGGATAAAGAAACACAAAAAACAGTAAGCATTCATGTTAGACAATTTATGGATGCATTGAAATCCTCTTGGGATGAACTTCCTTTTTACATTGT
>JBEDAP010000301.1:0-7240 GCA_041177705.1 Bacteroidota bacterium | reverse complement strand
AACTTACATCTCCCACATCGGTTGATCCGCCACCTGCATCCATTTCAATTTTAAGTGGCTTGATGCTGTCGGCTGATTCAACAGCCGGTGCCTTGTAGGTAAAAGAGGATTGAATTTTTTGTGCAAATAGTTTTTCTTCAGCAGTATATTTAACGCCACCCACTTTTTCTAAATTTTTCTGCATGGCTTCTCCCAAGGTTCTATTCAAGAGCAGGTCGTGTGTACCCCCAATGATTTCATAATCCATTTTCGTGTCGGTTCCCATTGCTGCAGCTTTCGCTGCTGTTACAACACGTTCAAAAATTTGCTTTACTTGGTCGCGTTTCGGATGACGGACATAATAGTAAACCTCTGCAAAATCAGGCACAACATTTGGTGCTTTACCGCCGTTGGTGATCACGTAATGGATTCTGGTTTCTTGAGGAATGTGTTCGCGCATCAAGTTCACCATGTAGTTCATGGATTCTACTGCATCGAGTGATGATCTTCCGCGGTCTGGAGCGCCAGCAGCATGTGCGGATAATCCGTAGAATCTAAATTTTGCTGAACTGTTTGCAAGAGCGCTTGTCATGGTAACACCATTTTCTGCTCCTGGATGCCAATGAATAGCAACATCTACATTATTAAATAAACCTGCACGAACCATGTATACTTTTCCGGATCCACCTTCTTCAGCAGGGCAACCAAATACTTTGATGGTACCAGTTAACTTCTTCTCTTCAATCAGCTTTTTAATGGAAACACCTGCTGCAACCGAGGCTGCCCCAAACAAGTGATGTCCGCATCCGTGACCACCTGCTTGTCCTGCAATTGATTTTTTTTCAGGAACTGCTTCTTGTGCGAGTCCGGGTAGTGCGTCGTATTCAGCTAAGATTCCTATAACAGGACTCCCCGAGCCATAGGTAGCTACAAAAGCAGTTGGAATATCTGCTACACCTGCCTCTACTTGAAATCCTTCTTTTTTCAATGTTTCTTGAAGGAGAGCAGAGCTTTTGGTTTCCTTGTAACCTAATTCTGCATAGTTCCAAATTTGGAGTGCTATGTTTTTGTAAGGTTCGTATTGCGATTGAAGCGCATCCAACGTTTGCTGCTTGAGGGGTTCGTTTCCAGTTTCTACGGCTTTCTTTTTCTGCGCGATGGTATGAAGCACGAGCAATAAACATACCGATACCAAGAAGTTGATTTTTCTTTTCATCATGCCAATTTTAGACGCACAATTTAAAGGCTTATCCTTACATTTATAGAAAGCGGTAGCTCTTATTTTTATTCCCGCTTCTTTTATTCATTTCAAACGATTTGATATGCTGAGATTTCGTTTTTGTATGCTTTGGTTATTCGGATTTTCCTTCACTTTTTTGAATGGGTTTTCTCAATTGAAAAACAATGCCGGCGCCCTGCGCTTGGCCGCTTTTCGATCCCAACAGGCTTTGATTCAGGCTTCTCCCCTTAAAAGTTTATCATGGAGAAACGTGGGTCCGGATTTGATTAGTGGTCGCGTTACTGAAGTAACAGGTATTCCCGGAAACAAGAATATCATATTTGCTTCTTTTGCAACAGGAGGTTTTTGGAAAACCAGTGATGCCGGTGAAAGCTGGCAGCCACTTACGGATGCCTTGGGTACACTTTCCATTGGTGCGTTTGCTTTGGCTCCTTCTAACTCAGATGTAATTTATTTGGGTACTGGGGAGGCAAATATTTTTAGAGCTTCCTTACCGGGAGTGGGTGCTTATAAAACTACAGATGGAGGTAAGAGTTGGGTACATATTGGTTTGACCAATACCGGAACGATTGCGAGAATTTTGGTGCATCCTAAAAATCCAGATGTAGCCTATGTTGCTGCTGGCGGTAATGAATGGAGTTACAACGTTGAGCGAGGAGTTTATAAAACAACCGATGGTGGAAAGACCTGGAAACGCATTTTAGGTTCTGATGAAAAGACAGGAGCTATTGACATGGTGATGGATCCAACCAATCCGGATTTGATTTTAGTTTCTACTTGGAATCGCATTCGCAGAAGATGGAGTGATCCTGTTCCTGAAGATGGTGATTATATCTACAAGACAACGGATGGTGGTAAAACCTGGAAGAAGTCCGTAACCGGATTGCCTGAAACACGTTATACCGGAAGGATTGGATTGTCTTTTTCCAAAAGCAATCCCAATGTAGTTTATGCCTACGTGGATAATCATACTCCCAAGCGCGAGCCCAAACCTGGAGAATTGGATCCTTATGGAAGACCCATACAGGTTATACCTTTTGGTGTACAAGTGTATCGAAGCGATGATAAAGGGGAGAGCTGGAGAAAAGTAAGTACCGAAGACGAGAAGTTGGAACGCTTTGCAGGAACCTATGGTTGGGTATTTGGACAGATCCGCGTGGACCCCAACAACGAAAACGTGGTTTACATTATGGGTGTTCCGTTGGCAAAATCAGTGGATGGAGGCAAGACATTCAAAACCATGAACGCTACCGATAAAACCAGTGATGCTACCCATGGTGATAATCATGCATTGTGGATTGACCCCACCAACAGTGATTACATCATCAATGGGAATGATGGCGGTGTAGTGCTCTCTTACAATGGGGGAGCAAAATGGAAGAACTTTTTTAGAAAGATTCCAACTACGCAGTTTTATAACATCACCTATGATATGAAGCAACCCTACAATGTGGTAGGATCTGTTCAAGATGAAGGAAGCTTTATGGGTTCCATTCAAAATACATATGGAGTAAAACCTCAAGGATTCAAAGCTTGGGAAGATGCCCCCGGTGGAGAAGGAACGATTATTGCGATGGATCCCAAAGATCCGGATATCATGTATGCCAGCACATTTTACGGCAGGCTAACCAAAAGTGATTTGAAAATGCCCAAAACCTCTTGGGGCAAAAAACCACATCCAGATTCCGTTCGCACCAAAGATATCTATCCGAAGAAAGCCGATGATGAAGAAATTCATCGAGGCGAATGGTTGGCGTATACGATGATATCTCCACATGATAACAAAACCATTTACCATGGGTTTCAATATCTCTTTGAATCCAACGATGGTGGAAATACCTGGAAGCGAATCAGTGGAGACTTAACGTACAACGATAAAAACAAAATGGGTAAAACCCCTTATGCCATCAATCATCAGGCGATCACGGCTATGGATGAATCTCCTTTGCACAAAGGATTGTTGTATGCAGGAACCGATGATGGAAGAGTTTGGGTGAGAAAGAATTCAGGTGATGCGTTTGCGTTGATCATGAAAGGGATTCCGCAAAATGCACACGTATCCAGGTTGGTAGCGTCTGCACACAGCAAGCAACGTGTTTATTTAACATTGAGTAATCGAAGAGAGGACGACGATACCCCTTATGCATTTGTTTCAGACGATGCAGGTGAAACATGGAAGAGTATTGCATCTAATTTGCCGGCTTCACCTGTGAATGTTATTCGTGAGGATGATAAAAATCCGGATTTACTCTACTGTGGAACCGATATGGGTATTTACATGAGTAGAGACAGAGGTAAATCTTGGATATCCATGCAAGGCAATCTCCCGACTACTGTTTCTGTACAAGATTTATTTGTGCATCCTCGCGATAGGGATTTGGTGATAGCTACTTATGGTAGAGGGGTCTATGTGATAAAACAACCACAATAAAAAACAAATTAGGATTATGGTATTCCACAACAAAACAGCCTTGATTACGGGAGCTTCCAGAGGCATAGGAAAAGCCATTGCTTTGAAGTTGGCCTCGAAAGGTGCCAACATCATCATTGCTGCAAAGTCGACGGAGGAAAATCCCAAGTTAGGAGGAACGATCTATTCGGCTGCTGAAGAAGTGGAAGCTGCAGGTGGGAAAGCATTGGCTATTGCCTGTGATATTCGGCAGGAAGAGCAGATCGTGAATGCTGTTCAAAAAGGAGTGGAGCGATTTGGTGGAATCGACATGGTGATTAACAATGCCTCTGCCATCACCTTGCAAAATACGGTTCAGTTGGAAGCCAAACGATTTGATCTGATGTACGATATCAATGTGCGTGGTACCTTTTTGGTATCCAAACATTGCATTCCGTATTTGAAGAAAGGAACGAATTCACATATTTTGAATTTGTCACCACCGTTGAATATGGATTTGAAATGGTTTGCCAATCACCTGGCGTATACGATCAGTAAGTATAACATGACGATGATTGCTATGGGGCTTTCCGAAGAGTTGAAGTCCAGTGGTATTGCGGCCAATACCCTTTGGCCCAAAACGACCATAGCCACTGCCGCAGTGAATAATTTACTAGGAGGACAACTCTTGATGAACATGAGTAGAACACCGGAAATTGTTGCCGATGCGGCTGCCATTATTTTGAATAAATCAGCAGTTGGTTGTACTGGAAAATCCTTTATCGATGAAGATGTCTTGAGAGCGGAAGGTGAAACCGATTTTTCAAAATATGCGTATCACCCCGGCAGTCCTTTGTATACCGATTTGTTTCTTAATTCTGAACCCGGATAACCGAATTGGTTACTCTGTAGATTTCAAAAGTCTTGAAATCCTGCGGTGCAGACAATCCCTCCCCATACATAATCATATCCGGCGTATGGATGCGTACTGATTTTTCGGTGAAGAATTTTTCTTGTGCCTGATCCCAGGTTAGTTCTTTGCAGAACAAGGTATCTCCTTTGGTGTTGTAAACGCGGATACTGTCTTTGAGGTAAACAAAATTTCTGCTTTCATAATACGTAGCAAAGCGAGCGTCTAATTTACTTTCTACATTCAGCAGTGAATCAAAAAAATCAACATGTAAAGTTTTTGGCAATTCAATGCGCGAACTTGTGTCCTGATATCTGTACATCAAGGGAGCGGTGAGCTTAGCCTTCATCTTACCACCCTGACTCATGAAGCTTTCGATATGGAGGGCTTCATCTACGCCCAGTTTCTTATTGAATAAGGTATTGACTTCCGAGACATCGTTCTCGCAACTTGCAAGAAAAAAACAAGCCAGTAGAAAGAGAATCAAATATCTGGCCACAGTGCAGTGTTTATTGATACTTGGGTTTATTGAACCAAATATCACTCAGGTTCAAGCCCAATGAAAATCGAAATAGACTCTCGCGGATATCATTTGATTTGTTTCCTCTGAATCCAATTTCAAATGCTGTGTTGATCGTTGTGTATTGATTGGTGTATACATTTCTTCGAACAGGAAGACCTGCACCGAATGTAAATGCGTATTGAGGAACTTTGTTGTTGAGTTGAATGATATCCGGTCCAAACCATGCACCTGCGCGGTAAGCAACGCGGCTCCAGTAATTATCGGATTTGTAGTTGGGAATAACCTGAGCACCTAGTCTGAAAATCCAGTTGTTGGTGAGGTTGTCTGCAGTTCCGTAGTAGCGGTAGTTGGACCAGTTGCCCATTCCTAATTCAGCACCTACCAGCCAATTGTTTTCACGATCGAGTACAAACCCTAAACCCCATGCGGAAGGGTAAATGATTTCACCTTTTTGATTTTCACCTCTGAAGATACTGTCGACCAATACAACTCCGGTGTTAGCGCTTAACTCAATGGTTTCACGAGATATGTTTCGGGTGGCACGCAATTTAGTTTCCATGTTCCCATGACCAGCAAAACGGAGTTTAGTTTTTTCATTTAGGTTGATGGTATACTGAAATCCCGCGTTGAAGAACATACCACCAAAACGAGTGGTATCAGAGGAATTCGTATTTCTATAGGTAATGGTATCGTTTAGAAAAGCGATTCGCGATGTATATTCTTTGTTGCCGAATAAATATCCTGCTTGAAAACCGATGTTGAGGTTTTTGATGCCATAGGCCATGCCCATGAATGCCTGGTATGTTCCTCCGTTACCAACATAGTTGTATCTGGCGCTGTCGATATTGGCCAGTCGTGTGCGGGTAACAATATCGTAGTTGATGCGTGTTATTGGCCTCATTCCGATATTCATCCCCCAGTTTCTTTTTTTAGAAAGTGGTAGACCGATTTGTAGGTAAGAGGGAATTAAATATGCTGAGTTGAATTTTCGAGCTGGATTCAATGCGCGCAGAGATCTGGAATTGTAGTCCAATCCGATATCGAGCGTAGTAATCTTCAAATTGGCGTATGAAGCAGGGTTGGTAAAATTTACAGTGGAGTAATCAGCATAAGCTGTGGCCAGTCCACCCATACCTCTATTTAAGATGTTCTGAGCTTGCACCAAATCGCCCAATCCGTATCGGGAATAGGGGGAGTTTTCCTGTGCATGCAGGGATGCTGAAAGCGACAGCAAAAAACAGAGAAAAAAAGTTGAAAAACAATTAGTTATTGGTCTCACTGATCGCATACAATCCTTTGAATAGTAGTTCGGGGTCTGCAAATATCTTGTTTTTTAGTAGCCGTGCAAAATAGGTGCAATCACCCCCGGTTAAAACCACGTTAAAGTTCCCGTACTTTTTTTCGTATTCCTTCACAATTCCTTCAATCTCTTTGGCCATTCCCCAGGTTACTCCGCTTAATAGGTTGGTTTTGGTATCGTAGCCGATTAAGGGGAAATCCCATTCTTTTTGAATCAGCGGCAGGAGTGCCGTGTATTCGTGCATGGATTTGAATCGCATTTCCATACCCGGGGAGATGCTTCCCCCTAAGAATTCTCCAAATTGGTTGATAAAATTGTACGTAATGCAAGAGCCTAAGCCAATGACCAAGTTGTTTTTGTTCGGGTAGTAATGAACCATAGCGGATGCCAGTGCTATTCGATCTGCACCCATGGTTTCAGGTTTGCCGACGCGTAAAATGAAATTAAGCTTGGATTGATGGTTGAGTAGATGAAAGGACGTATTTTTTTTCAAGACCTCTTCCAGTAGAGGATTGTGCTTGATGACGGAAGAGAGAATCGATTTTTGGGGTTTGTAGGTTTCGATCAGTTGTTGAATTTGTTCGACTCCATCGTTTTCGAGTACATGAACATTCATGAGCGTTCCGTTGCTGAATGCTGCAGCTTTCATTCGTGTATTTCCAAGATCAAGGCATAGTGTAGTCATGAATTTCAAATCTCCGACAAAGGTGGGGTAAATCGGCATAATGAGGTAATTTTACTCTTCAAAATGGATCAGATACTACTTCAAAGAGCTATTGATGGGGATAAGCGGAGTATTGCACGCTGCATTTCTCTTTTGGAAAATGAGGTTTTGGATCTGAAGGAATGGGGGAGTTGTTTGGAGCGAAACAAATCCATTCCTGTTGTAGGAATAACCG
>JBEDAP010000300.1:0-4280 GCA_041177705.1 Bacteroidota bacterium | reverse complement strand
ATTAATTTAGTAGACTTTATAACATTACTCAAATACGGATTTTATCGTATTTATTCTCCGCATATTTTACGGATTATAAATTTTTATAACTTACAAATGCTAATTTTTTACTGTCCGGGCTCCAAGAAGGAACATTTATGGTTCCTTGTCCCCCAAAGAAAACTGGAGTCAGATTTGAAATCTCCCTGGTTTTTAGGTTCATGAGTCGGAGTAAAACATCTTTCCCGAAGGGATGCGCCTGCTTTTGGTCTTCCACATAGGAAATCATCACGATCCATTTTCCATCTGGAGAAGGATGAGCAAACCAATTGGAATGACGATCGTTGGTCAATTGCTCTTTAGTTGAACCATCTGGTCTCATTCTCCAAATTTCCATACTGCCATCGGCATAAGAGTTGTAGTAAATGTATTTGCCATCCGGTGAATACTCCGGTCCATCATCCAAGCCTTTTGCATCGGTTAATTTAACCTCATTGCCACCTTCAAACGGAATGGCATAGACATCATACTCCCCATTCCTCTCTGCACAATAGACCAATGTTTTTCCATCCGGGCTCCACCCATGCCAATACGATGGTGATCCTTCTGTGATTCTTCTTGGCGTACCTCCATCAATGGGAAGTACATAAACAACTGATTCACGTACTGGTTTTCCATTTGTTGAGTCAACAACCGGACTATGGCTTATAGCCAACCACTTGCCATCAGCAGAAATTCCATGGTCGTTGTTGCATCGGTCTGCAAACGCTGTATTCAACAATTCAAATCCTTTGCTGCGATTTAAATACCATCGATACAACCGCCCTTCTTTGTTCATCAATAAGTAAGAGCCGTCGGTGGACCAGTTCGGTGCTTCAATATGTTCAGCGCCCTGCCAAACAGTATCTATTTTTTTAGTTTCAATATCAATGGTATGCAAACGTGAAAAAACTTTCCCTTTTTCTTGAGCAACAAGTTGTAGGGGAATCAAAAAGAGTATTAGTATTTTTTTCATTCTTGAATTTAAATGAAAAAAACTGCATAGCAATGAATCTATCACATGCCGTATTCGCTGAGAAATTTAATTCGCATGATTTTCAACTGATCCCATTCCAAATCCAAATCGGATAGTTCTTCGCGTGCTACATCCAAACTACTGGTTTCGCAACTTTTAAAATATTCCAGTATTTCTTCCTGGTGATCTTCATCAACCATTTGATCAATAGCGTAATTAAGATTCAACTTGGTACCGCCAGCAACAATGTTTTCCATGGTTTCCAAAAGCTGCTCGATTTTCATGTCGCGGTTCTTGGCAATGGTATCCAAAGAGATTTTTTTATCCACCTGCTGAATGATAAAAACTTTATCTCCACTTTTATTCACTACACTGCGCATCACAAAATCATCTGGCTTTTCAATATCATTCTCTTCTACGTATTTAGCAATGAGATCTACAAAATTTTTACCGTAACGCTGTGCCTTCCCTTTGCTGACTCCACTAATTTTTTCCAACTCTTCCAACGTAGTGGGATACTGCGTTGCCATGTCTTCTAAAGAAGTCTCTAGGAAGATTACAAAAGGTGGAAGTTTTTTCTCTTTTGCAAATTGTTTACGCAACTCCTTCAGCATTTCAAACAAACGATTGTCAACTGCTGCCGTTCCTCCAGCATCTGAAGCTCCCTCTTCATCATCTTCATTGGCATCTTCATAGAAGTTGCTCATGATCATTTTAAACGAAGTAGGTTTCTTTATAAAGGCCAGCCCTTGCTTGGTTATTTTCAATACACCGTGTTCAGTGATGTCCTTTGTGAGCAACCCATCCAGTAACATTTGTCGGATCAGAGATATCCAGAAATAATCTTGCTCTTCATTACCCGAAGCAAATTCAGGAAGCTCGTCATGACGGTACATCTTGATTTGAGGAATCATTCGCCCAATCAAAATATTCACTACATAATCAGACGGGAATCGTTCGTCCAACGCCTTGATAACTTTCAATGCTGTTTGAGCTTCTAGTTTTGCATCTCTGCTTTCTTTCGGGTGCAAACAATTGTCGCACTTACCGCAATTTTTTTCAGTGTACTGTTCCCCGAAATAACTCATCAAAACCTTTCTTCTACACTGCCCGCTTTCTGCAAAGGCAACCATTTCGTCAATCAAATGTGCCCCTACTTCGCGTTCGCTGAGTTGTTTGTCTTTTAAAAAATGTTCAAGCTTGGAAACATCTTTATGAGAATAATATAAAATGCATTTCCCTTCCATTCCATCCCTACCGGCTCTTCCAGTTTCCTGGTAATAGTTTTCAAGACTCTTGGGAATATTGTAATGAATAACAAATCGAATATCGGGTTTATCAATGCCCATACCAAAAGCAATGGTGGCAACAATCACCTGCATGTCTTCGTTCAAAAACTTATCCTGTCGCTCTGCCCTCAACTTGCTGTCGAGTCCCGCATGATAAGCACCTGCCTTGATTCCATTCACTGTTAAGAGTTCGGCAAGCTCTTCTGTTGTTTTTCGATTGAGCGTATAAATGATGCCGCTCTTGCCCCTGTTATCATGTATGAAACGAACAATGCTTTTGATGGTTTGATCTTTTTGAATCTTGGGGCGAACCTCGTAATCAAGATTTGGACGATTGAAGGATGAAATAAAAATATCTGGATTCCTCAATCCCAAATTATGAACGATATCCTGCTGCACTTTGGGGGTTGCTGTTGCTGTGAGCGCAATAACCGGAACTTTCTTGTTGATCTCATCCATCATCTCGCGAAGCCTTCTGTATTCAGGACGAAAATCATGCCCCCATTCTGAAATGCAATGGGCTTCATCCACCGCAAAAAATGAAATCTCTAGGTCCTTGAAAAAATCTAAATTTTCTTGTCGCGTTAATGTTTCCGGTGCTACATAGAGCATTTTGGTTTTGCCGGAAGTCAGGTCCTCGTGCACCTCTTTAATTTCCTTTTTAGACAACGTAGAATTTAAAAAATGGGCTACGTTGTCCTTGCTACTATACCCTCGTACCAGATCAACCTGGTTTTTCATGAGTGCGATCAACGGAGAAACTACAATAGCACATCCTTCACTGATCAAGGCAGGAAGTTGATAGCAAAGGCTTTTCCCTCCTCCGGTTGGCTTGATTACAAACGTATCGTTCCCATTTAAGAGATTTTGAATAATAGCTTCTTGGTTCCCCCTAAATCCATCAAAACCAAAATGCTGCTTTAGAGGGGTTATGAGATCCGTTCCGTTTGATTTTTTGGAAGCCTTGGTAGGTTTGGAAGAAACCTTTTTAGATTTGGGAGCCGACATGAATATATAATATAACAAATTTACCTGATAAGACCCAGAATTCCTCAAATCAGTAGGCCTTTGCACTTGGTATATTAATGGTACTTTTGCAACATTTGTTGACTGAACCACCCATTTTCATGCAGGAAAGTTCCATTTTAACACTCGCAAAAAACACCTTAAGGCTTGAGGCTGAGTCTCTTTTGGAAATGAGGGATACAATCGGGAAGGATTTTGAAGAGGTAGTTAATCTTTTGAATGGCATGAGCGGAAGATTGGTGGTAACAGGTATAGGCAAAAGTGCCATTATCGGTCAGAAAATAGTGGCTACATTCAACAGTACCGGAACCCCTGCCATCTTCATGCATGCCGCAGATGCGTTGCATGGAGATTTAGGTATGATTCAACAAGGTGACCCTGTCCTGATCATTTCTAAAAGCGGTGAGAGTCCTGAGATTAAAGCACTCATCTCACTCATCAAAAACTTTGGCAATACCATGATTGCCATGGTGGGAAACATGGAGTCCAGTTTAGCAAAATCCGCAGATCTGATTCTCAATACTACGGTTAGTCAGGAAGCTTGTCCCAATAACCTGGCCCCCACAGCCAGTACAACCGCACAGTTGGCCATGGGAGATGCGTTGGCTGTATGCCTCATGGAGATCAAAGGATTTGGTTCTCAGGATTTTGCCAAGTTTCACCCCGGTGGTACACTTGGGAAAAAGCTTTATTTACGTGTCAGCGAATTGTGTGAGAAAAATGAGCGGCCCAAGGTTTTGGAAAACAGCTCCCTCAAAGAGGTAATTATTGAAATCACGAAAAAAAGGCTGGGATTAACCGTTGTAGTGGATGAGGAAGAGCATTGGGTTGGAGTAATTACAGATGGGGATTTAAGAAGAATGCTCGAAAAAGGGATTGATCTTCAGTCGAGCAAAGCCCATGAAATCATGACCAAGTCGCCCAAGACTATTGAACCAGATGCATTAGCCGTAGATGCATTGGATAAAATG
>JBEDAP010000299.1:0-6305 GCA_041177705.1 Bacteroidota bacterium | reverse complement strand
ACATCATGATTCCAGAAGTAGAGATCATAACTCCTATCCGCGATTTAAAATTGAGTAGAGAAGAGGAAATTAAATACCTGAAGGAAAAAGGAGTGGATATGAACGCTGAAAAAGCAATGTATTCCATCAACAAAGGACTTTGGGGAACAAGCGTAGGAGGAAGAGAAACCTTGGGGTCAAAAGGTATGTTGCCAGAGACAGCATGGCCCACACAGGTTACCAAAAATCAACCGGAAGAAGTTGAATTGTTCTTCGAAAAAGGAGAATTGAAAAAAGTAAATGGAATCTCATTTGCTCACCCTGCTGAAGCCATTCAACACTTACAATCTATCGCCGGACCGTTTGGAATCGGTAGAGATATCCATGTGGGCGACACCATCATAGGCATCAAAGGAAGAGTTGGTTTTGAAGCAGCAGCGCCCATGATTATCCTTAAAGCACATCATGCGTTAGAAAAACACGTGCTCACCAAATGGCAGTTGCAATGGAAGGATACACTTTCTCAATTTTATGGAAATTGGCTGCACGAGGGACAAATACTCGATCCAGTGATGAGGGATATTGAATCATTTTTAGAACATTCACAAGAAAATGTTACCGGCAACGTATATGTTCATCTACAACCCTATCGCTTTCAGATTATAGGTATAGAATCGGCATACGATTTAATGAACAGCAAATACGGCAAGTACGGTGAAATGAATACTGGATTTACAGGAGAAAATGTTCGTGGTTTCAGTCGCATTTTTGGAAACCAAACCATCATTTGGAATGCCGTGCAAAACAGCAACACACAAAACAAAAAGTCATGAACAAGGGAATTGCCATAGGTATAGTTGGAGGTGCCGGCTACACAGGAGGAGAATTAATTCGGTTGTTAATCCACCATCCACTTGCTGATATTAAATTCATCCACAGCAAAAGCAATGCCGGCAAGCCGGTACATCATGTGCATCAAGATCTATTAGGATCTACCGATCTGATCTTTACAGATAAGCTGGAAAAAGAAATTGATGTTTTATTTCTATGTTTAGGTCATGGTGAATCTACCCGTTTTTTAACTGATCACCCACAGGATAATCATATCCGCATCATAGATCTTGCGAATGATTTTCGATTGAACGAGAACTCAAATTTCCAGGGAAGAGCTTTTGTGTACGGCCTACCTGAACTTAACTTGGATACAATTCGCACTGCGCATTCCATTGCCAATCCAGGATGTTTTGCAACAGCTATCCAATTGGGATTGTTACCGTTGGCTAAAGAAGGCGTTTTAGGAAATATTTATACTACCGCTATCACTGGATCTACAGGAGCAGGACAATCGCTATCCCCCACCAGTCACTTTAGTTGGAGATCCAATAACATCCAAGCATACAAAACACTTACACACCAACACCTGGGCGAAATTCACCAATCCCTACATAGCTGCCAGAACAATAACAAGGCACATGTCAACTTAGTGCCTTGGAGAGGAGATTTTACGCGGGGCATATTTTCATCTTCAACACTCGATACAAAATTGGAGTTAAAAGCTATGTATGATCTTTACAAGGAATTTTACGAAGATCATCCGTTTGTATCAATCAGCGAAGAGCCCATTTCACTCAAGCCTGTAGTAAATACCAATAAGTGTTTAATTCAACTGGAAAAGATTGGAGATAACCTTGTTGTGCATTCTGCAATCGACAATTTATTAAAAGGAGCCAGTGGCCAAGCTGTTCAAAATATGAATATCGTATTTGGATTTGACCAACAAACCGGACTCCATTTGAAAGCATCTGCATTTTAATTCAAGATCATGAAAGCAACAATCATCGGAGCAGGAAATATCGGATTGGCATTGGCTCAAGGTTTGCATGAAAGTAAAACATGCAGAAAACAGGATATTACACTGACTAGAAGAAATACAACTAGCTTGTTGGAGTATCAAAAGCAAGGTTTTAAAATAAGCAGCTCCAATTCTGCATCCATCCAACATGCAGATACCATTTTTATTTGTGTTCTACCACAACAGCTGAATGAGTTGCTGGAGGAAATAAAGCAAAACATTGACCCCAAAAAACAACTGATTGTTTCAGTAGTCACCGGTGCACATACCGATGTATTTAAAAAGATCATCGGGAAATCCTGCAGAATCATCCGTGCCATGCCCAATACTGCCATGAAAGTGAGGGAAAGCATGACCTGCCTTTCGGCATCCAACGCTACTGCAAAAGACCTTCAGCTGGTTAAGTCCTTATTCAATACGATGGGCTCGAGCATTGTCATCGAAGAAGAGATGATGAGCGCAGCTACTGCGCTGTGTGCATGTGGCATTGCATTTTTCTTGCGTACGATTCGAGCGGCTTCACAAGGCGGTGTAGAAATTGGATTTCATGCAGGTGATGCCCTCAAGATTGCTGCACAAACAGCATTAGGAGCAGCAAAGTTGCTTACTGAAAACAAAACACATCCAGAACAA
Organism: Bacteroidota bacterium; assembly: GCA_041177705.1. Classification (GTDB taxonomy): domain Bacteria; phylum Bacteroidota; class Bacteroidia; order Chitinophagales; family Chitinophagaceae; genus Pollutibacter. Next base: position 3,841 of record JBEDAP010000299.1, on the reverse strand, counting down.
GAAATAGATAAGGTTACTTCACCCAAAGGGTGCACCATAGCAGGTTTGAATGAAATGGAACACCAGGGATTGAGTTCTGCCATGATCAAAGGCATTCGGCTTTCCTCTCAAATTGCGAACAGCTTATACAACTCCAAATGAAACTTTTCGACGTATACCCCATAAACAACATCAACATCACGCACGCCAAAGGTTCACGTGTATGGGATGATCAAGGCAACGAATACCTTGATCTCTACGGCGGCCATGCAGTAATCAGTATCGGACACTCGCACCCCCATTGGATTCAACGGATCGAAGAACAATTGAAAAAAATTGCCTTCTATTCCAATTCTATCAAAATACCCATTCAGGAAGAACTGGCAGATAAACTTGGGAATGTTTCCGGGAAAAAAGAATATGCACTTTTTCTTTGCAACTCAGGGGCTGAAGCCAATGAAAATGCCTTGAAGCTGGCATCGTTTCATACGCAACGAAAAAAAATAATCGCATTCAAGAAAGCATTTCACGGAAGAACATCCTTGGCTGTTGCTGCAACCGATAACCCTTCTATCGTAGCGCCAGTCAATGAAACCGAGCATGTAGTTTTTCTTCCATTCAACGATGCAGATGCATTAGAGAGCTATTTCAAATCAAATGGCAATGAAGTGGCTGCTGTAATCGTAGAAGGTATCCAGGGTGTAGGCGGTATCCATGTAGCTTCCGCAGAATTTCTCCAACAAATCAGAGCTTGTTGTGATCAATATGGGTCTGTATACATCGCTGATAGCGTACAATGCGGATATGGAAGATCTGGATTGTTTTTCAGCCACGATCATGCTGGAGTAGAAGCCGATATTTATACCATGGCGAAAGGAATGGGCAATGGATTTCCCATAGGTAGCATCATCATTTCTCCAAAAATTCAACCCAAACATTTTATGTTGGGTACAACGTTTGGAGGAAACCACTTGGCCTGCGCAGCAGCCCTGGCCGTTCTTGAAGTTATCGAGAAAGATAATTTGATTCAACATGCAGAGCATACAGGCAGTCAATTAATGAACAAACTGAAATCGATACCAGAGATTTCGGGAGTGAGAGGGATGGGACTGATGATAGGTTTTGATGTGCCAGAACATTTAAAAAATCTTAAAAAGAATCTGCTACTCGATCATCATATCTTTACCGGTGAAGCCAAGCCCCATGTAATCAGATTATTGCCGGCTTTGAATTTGAGTGATGCCGATTCACAACAATTTATTCTTGCCCTTCAAACTGCCATAGCACAATACAAAGCCGCATGAAACAATTCATCTCCGCACACGACGTAGCCCATATCCCTACCCTTGTTACATCTGCATTGGCCTACAAAAGCAATCCATGGCGGGATGAACAATTGGGAAAACGCAAACGCTTGGGCTGTCTATTCATGAATCCCAGCATGCGCACACGTTTGAGCACACAGGTTGCTGCTCAACAATTGGGTATGGAAACCATTGTTTTCAATGTGGGCAGTGAAGGATGGGCCTTGGAATTTGAAGACCAGGTCATCATGAATGGCTCTACCGTTGAGCATGTTAAAGATGCAGCCCCCATCTTGGGAAATTACTTTGATGTACTAGCCATTCGGACCTTCCCTGGACTTAAAGATAGAGAAGCAGACTACAGCGAACACATCATCAAACAATTCATTCGTTATGCTGGAATTCCTGTCATCAGCTTGGAAAGTGCAACCCTGCACCCACTGCAAAGCCTGACCGATATAATTACGATTCATGAGCATTGGAACCAGAAATCAAAACCCAAAATCGTACTATCCTGGGCCCCGCATGTGAAAGCACTACCTCAATGCGTTGCCAACAGCTTTGCACAATGGATCAATTGCTGGGGAGAGGCTGAATTTGTTATAACTCATCCCAAAGGATATGAACTGGATGAGTCTTATACCCAAGGTGCAAGGATTGAATACAATCAATCGCAAGCATTGAAGGATGCAGATTTTGTATATGTAAAAAACTGGAGCGCCTATCACGATTATGGCTCCATGCCACCCTTCGGGGGTGAATGGATGTTAAACAAAGAAAAAATCGGGCACACCTGCAACGCAAAAGTGATGCACTGTTTGCCTGTAAGAAGGAATATAGAATTATCGGATGAGATACTGGATAGTACAAACAGCATTGTTACGCATCAAGCTTCCAATCGGGTTTGGGCAGCACAAGCTGTTCTAGCAGAAATGCTAAAATCCTAGATATTCCAATTTGTAGAAATTAAAATGAACGAAAAAATTACCATAATCAAAGTCGGCGGCAACATCATAGATGATGTTGAAAGGCTGGCGCTTTTTCTTCAAGAATTCAATACGATCAACGGCAAGAAAATACTTGTTCACGGTGGAGGTAAACTCGCGACAGAACTTGCAAAACAATTGCAGATCCCCCAAGAAATGGTGGATGGGAGACGAATCACCAGTGCAGAAACACTCAAGGTGGTTACCATGGTTTATGCGGGACTGATCAATAAAAATATCGTGAGTCGCTTAAATGCACTAGGTTCTAAAAGCATCGGAATTACCGGTGCAGATGGCCTTTCCATTCTCGCACACAAGAGAAAACATGCAACCATCGACTACGGATTTGTTGGTGATGTGGATGCAGTAAACAACAACTTCCTTCTGCAACTGCTTGATCAGGGGCTCTCGGTTGTAGTAGCACCCATCACCCAAGATGAACAGGGACAATTGCTCAATACCAATGCAGATACGATCGCCCAAGAGCTTGCAAAAGCTCTGGCCAAAACAGAAAACGTAACGCTCATATATTCTTTTGAAAAAAAGGGAGTTCTGTTGGATGTTCTGGATGATGAAAGCGTAATCAAGCGCATCGATAAAGGGTACTACCAAACTCTCAAAGAAAAAAAAGCGATTGTAGATGGAATGATACCTAAACTCGACAACGCATTTCAAGCGATCGAAGCAGGTGTCTCAAAAGTAATCATTGGGGATGCATTGCATCTGCATGAATTGATGGAAGAAAAAAGCGGAACAGTCTTGTGCTGACAAAAATTATACCACATGACCACGCAAAACCATATCAAACAAAATGCAATTCAATTATTAAAGAAAATGATTGCAACTCCTTCTTTTAGCAAAGAAGAAAAAGAAGTTGCAGACCTATTGGAATCGTTTTTAAAAGAAAATCAAATTCCTGCACATCGTTTCTTACATAACATTTACGCGTTCAATAAAGCATTCAACCCTCATCTACCCTCTATACTGCTAAACTCGCATCACGATACGGTGAAGCCTGCGCCTGGTTATTCCGATAATCCTTTTTTAGCTCGTGAAAAAGATGGAAAATTGATCGGGTTGGGTAGTAACGATGCGGGGGGACCTTTAGTAGCATTGATCGCAACATTTATTCATTTTTACAACCATGCGAATCTGCCATTTAACCTCATTTTAGCAGCAACGGCAGAAGAAGAAATTTCCGGTAAAAATGGAATCGAAGCTCTTTTAGCGGAATCTTCGTTTTGCAGTGCTCTACAGGGTTCAGCCATTGTAGGCGCGCTTGTTGGAGAACCTACTCAAATGAAAATGGCTGTTGCTGAACGAGGTTTGATGGTTATAGATGCACTTGCGGTTGGCAAAGCAGGCCACGCAGCACGCAACGAAGGAGTTAACGCAATAGAGATTGCTGTTCGGGATATAGAAACATTGCTTACGCTACCTTTTGATAAAGTTTCTGAACTAACCGGTGAGTCTCGTGCTACGGTTACTGTCATAGAAACAGAAAATAAAGCCCATAATGTGGTTCCATCGGAATGCCGGTTTGTTATCGACCTCAGAATCAATGAATGCTAC
>JBEDAP010000298.1:0-5565 GCA_041177705.1 Bacteroidota bacterium | reverse complement strand
CCCACAAAACAACATAATCATACGTGAGGCAAGGCCTTTATGCAGCTTGAGTGTTTTGATTGCAGCAAAAGCTAAAAATCCCAGTGCCATCGGCTTGATGAAGGTAAATACAGACAGAGCTGAAGGTTGAGAGCGAGCAACCAAAAAGGATAGGGCAGTCATTATAGTAACAGCAGGCAACATCCAGATTAAAAGTGTTAAACCCGCCAACGGTATACCACCGCGCTTATACCCAATAAGAGTTAGTGTTTGTGTAGAAGTAGCTCCGGGAAGTAACTGGCAAAATGCATTTATAGTAACCAGCTCTTTTTCACTTAGATCTCTTCTTTTTTCTACAAACGTTTTAAGCATCATTCCCAAATGACCTTGTGGTCCGCCAAAGGCTGTAAGGCTATGCCAAAGTACAGCCCTCAAAAAGGGTATGTGCCTTTTAAGTACCAATTTATTTTTTTAGCCCAATTTCACGAAGACGCTCATCCAAATATTGCCCAGCCGTATAATCTTCGTAAAGTTTGGGATGTTGTTGATCAATGCAAGATTCCAAACAGGCCAAAGACATGTTGCTTTGGGGATGAAGGAAAAAGGGGAGAGAAAAGCGGGATGTATGCCAAAGCTCTCTGGGGGGATTGACTACACGGTGTGTTGTGCTCTTCAGTCTATCATTGGTCAGTCGCTGTAGCATATCTCCCACATTTACTACAATTTCATCGGGACCGGCTTTTACGGGTGCCCATTCATTTTGCTTCGTAAATATTTCCAAACCTTCTGCAGATGCACCAACCAAAAGTGTAATAAGGTTGATGTCTTCGTGTTGTTCTGCCCGAATGGCTGATTGAGGCTCTTGTAAAATAGGAGGATAATGTATGGCCCTCAGAATGCTATTTCCCATATCGATATGAGAATCGAAATAATTTCTGTCAAGTCCCAAATGCATGGAGATTGCACTCAACAAAGCACCACCGGATTTTTCAAAGGAACGATACGCTCTTAAAAAAAGAGAATTGAAGTTTTCGATTTCATGTACCTGAACATTATCAGGATAAGATTCAGGTGAAACCCTTCCTGCATCAATAGTCTGTCCATACTGGAAAAACTCTTTCAAATCTGGAGCATCGCTTCCTTTCGCATGTTCTTTGCCATAAGAGGTATATCCTCTTTGTCCTGCTAAACCCGCAATTTCATATTTGCGTTTGCTTTCTTCGGGAAGTGCAAAAAACGCCTTAACTGCGGCGTATATGTCATTTATAAGCGTATGGTCAATACCATGGTTTTTTACAGCTACGAAACCAACTTCTTCAAATGCATTTCCCAGGGTGGCAACAAACAAATTCTGCTCGTCGCTTGTTCCATTTACAAAAGAATTTAGATCAACTACAGGTATATTCATGAGATTTTCATTGTACCGTAAAAATAACAAACATAATTTTGAATATCGTTTTACAAAAAGCTATCTCCATGAATCGTGTTCTCTGGTTAATCTTCATTTTAGTTTGGATGGGGTGTTCGCCCAAAATAGGTTCGTATTCTGGGAAAGATGCATTTAAAAGTGATGATGGAAAACCCAATTATGCTAAGCTGGAGTATTGGGCTGCACATCCGAATAAATGGGATCCTTCAGATACCGTTCCACTGCCTTTAAAATCAGAAACTGCACTTCCAAAAGTGGCGGATGTATTTTTCTTACATCCCACTACATTAACTGGGGTCAGAGAGAATGGTATTACAAATGCTGCAATTGATGATTCTATAATCAATAGAAAAACAGACTATACATCTATTCTTTATCAGGCCTCTGTTTTCAATGAAAGAGCTCGGGTATTTGCCCCCCGTTATCGTCAGGCCCATATTGCGATGTATGGAGAAAAGGACAGCACCGTTTTGTATTCAACATTCAATAGGGCTTATGCTGATGTACGTGATGCTTTTTTGTATTACCTGAAAAATGAAAATAAGGGTCGCCCTATCATAATCGCTTCGCACAGTCAGGGTACCACTCATGCTACCCGGCTCATCAAAGAATTTTTTGATGGGAAGCCTCTCCAAAAGCAATTGGTTTGCGCATATTTGATTGGTATGGGTGTGAAAAAATCAGAGTATTCAGCTATACCGGTATGCCAGGATGGTTCGGAAACGGGTTGCTTTGTTAGCTGGAGAACTTTCAGACAAGATTACGAAGATGGATGGGCCAAAAGAACGGATACCGGAATTGCGGTAGTTAATCCCGTTACATGGAAAACGAATGATCAAATCGCTCCAGCTTCTATGCACCAGGGCGCCATTTTGTATAACCTCAAGAAAATGTATCCTCAAACCCATCAAACCCAAGCTCAGGGAGGTGCCCTTTGGATTTCTCGACCCAAATTTCCAGGATCGTTCTTGTATAAGTCCAAAAACTATCATGCCGGAGATATCAATTTGTTTTATGTGGACATCAGAAAGGATGTTTCAAATAGATTAGATCGTTTTTTGCAATCCAAGTGACCGGAATCAGTTTTTATGGTGATGGCTATCACTTCATCCATCAGCTCACGCCAGTAGGTTTGGGAAAAATTTGAAATGAAGCTTATCATCGTTCCCACCGATTTTTCTCCGCTTGCAGACAATGCGCTTAAGTTCGGAATGGATATGGCAGCAGCCATGGGAAGCAGTTTAATGCTTGTAAATGTTTATCAGCTACCAGTTAGTTATACCGAGGTGCCCTTGGTAACCATTTCGCTCGATGAACTGCGAAAAATAAGTGAAGAAAAACTAGCAGAAACCAAACATCAAATAGAAAGTATTACAGCAGGAAAAATAAAAGTGTATACAGAAAGTAAATTGGGAGATACCAGTGAAGAAGTGAAGTTGTTGTGCGAAACGCTTCATCCCTTTGCAGTTGTGATGGGAACAAGAGGGGTAACCGGACTCGGACGATTATTTTTAGGAAGCAATACCATGGCTGTTATCAACAAAGTTTCTGTTCCAGTATTTGTGATACCACCGGGTGCCAAGTTTAAGCCTATCCTAAAAATTGGATTGGCAACGGACCTCAGAGATGTCGTAGACAATACCTCCATTGAGCCCGTCAAGGAATTGGGTAAATTCTTTCAAAGCGAAATACATGTTTTGAATGTTGATTTTGAACGAACCCATTTCACGGCCTATACGCCCGAAGAATCGCTGAAATTAGATACGCTATTAAGCGGATTAAATCCCATTTACCATTTCATTGAAAACAAAGATGTGGAGGAAGGTATTTCGGAATTCGCCGAAAAAAATAATCTAGACTTGGTAATACTCTTTCCTAAAAAGCATAGCCTGCTTGAAAGTCTTTTTGAAAAAAGCCACACGCGCGATTTGATTCATCAAACACGCATTCCTCTCATGTGTGTACATCCAGGAAGAAAATAATTCTACTAGAATTCTGCAGTCTTCGGCGCTCTGGGGAATGCAATTACATCGCGAATATTGGTCATGCCAGTAACAAATTGCACCATGCGCTCAAAACCGAGTCCAAAGCCTGCATGAGGCACGGTTCCAAATCTTCGTGTATCTAGATACCACCATAGTTCCTGCTCGGGAATATGCATTTCTTTCATTCGCTCTGTAAGCAGTGAAATCCGTTCTTCCCGTTGAGAGCCTCCCACAATTTCACCAATACCCGGTGCAAGAATATCCATAGCCGCTACTGTTTTACCATCTTCATTCTGCCTCATGTAAAAGGCCTTGATTGCTTTGGGATAGTTCGTTACAATGACAGGTTTTTTAAAATGTTTTTCTACCAGGTAGCGCTCGTGCTCACTTTGCATATCGATTCCCCATTTCACTTCGTATTGAAACTTTTTCTTTTTGTATGCGGGTGAGTTCAAAAGAATATCTATCGCTTCGGTATAGGTGATTCGCTCAAAATCGTTGTTGAGAACAAACTTTAATTTTTCAATCAATCCCATTTCACTTCTCTTGTCGGCAGGCAATTGCTTTTCTTCTTCTGCAAGACGCTGATCTAAAAACTGTAAATCGTCCAAGTTGTTTTCCATCACATAGCCGATTAGGTATTTGATGAATGCCTCGGCCAAATTCATATTGTCTTCCAAATCATAGAATGCCATTTCTGGTTCAATCATCCAGAACTCAGCCAGGTGACGTGTGGTGTTAGAATTTTCTGCACGGAAGGTTGGGCCAAATGTATAAATCTCTCCAAATGCTGTAGCTGCGAGCTCTCCTTCCAATTGACCACTCACGGTGAGGTTGGTAGACCTGCCGAAAAAATCCTCGGTGAAATCAATATCCCCTTTTTCATCTCTCGGCGGGTTATCAAAGGGTAGAGTTGTAACACGGAACATTTCTCCTGCACCCTCCGCATCGCTCGCAGTGATAATCGGAGTATGCATATAGACAAAGCCCCTGTCGTTGTAAAATTTATGAATGGCGAAAGCCAGGCTGTGTCGAACACGGAAAATAGATCCAAATGTATTGGTTCGAAAACGCAGATGTGCTTTTTCTCGCAAAAATTCTAAGCTATGCTTCTTGGGTTGCAGTGGGTATTTTTCCGGATCAGAATCACCTAAGATTTCAATGGTATTGGCTTTCAGCTCAACAGATTGGCCTTTGCCCTGACTTTCAACCAGTTCCCCTGTAATTTTTAGTGAAGCACTGGTTGTGATACGCTTCAACAATTCATCATCAAATTTTCCAAGTTCTGCTACTACTTGCAAGTTTGTATTGGTTGATCCGTCGTTTAATGCAATAAACTGGTTATTTCTAAAGGTTCTCACCCAACCCATTACAACTACTTCTTTTTGTCCCGCTTGCTGAAGCAAAAGCTCCTTGATTTTGATCCGTTTGTTGAACATAGTCCTGATTTACGGAGGCAAAGTTAATGAATCGTATGGGGGAAGGAGAACAAGGCGGGGCAGGATCAATTATTTTTTTGATATTCATAAAAAGGTGTAACATTGCAACTGAAAGGGTTTCTCCACGATTTGGACCCCTGATCGCTACTCCCTCCGTATTATTTACCAATCATTTTCTATAGTTATCTCTCAACCCAAAGGGTAAATTCCATAAATAAAACATATGTACGACATTCTACAGCTAAACGACATGCTGGTTCCGGAACTACTGGATATTGCAGAGCAATTGAAAATTGCGGGCGCTAAAAAACTGGAAAAACAGGATTTGATTTATAAGATATTAGATAAACAAGCATTATTGAACAGTTCTGCTAAAGGTGATACCAAAGAAGATGCCGGCAAAAAGAAAAGAATTGTCAAAACAACCACAGCCATGAGTACGGAAGAGGCGATAGTTGAAAGTGGTGATAAGAATGAAGAGGTAAAGCCGGTCTTGGATAAAAAACCAGCAAAAAGAGGCAGACCCGCTGCAACACCAACTAAAAATCAAGACTCTATTGGCAATCAAGAGGAAACAGAGGAGATTAAAACAACTGACCAACAAGAGGAGAGTCAGCCTGCTGAAAACAACATCAACGAAGAAGCCCCTACCAAACAATTGTTCATTAAAAAAGAGCCAGCTTTTAATGTAGAATTTGATGGTGCTATTCCCGGAGAAGGGGTTTTGGAAATG
>JBEDAP010000297.1:0-5279 GCA_041177705.1 Bacteroidota bacterium | reverse complement strand
TGTATTATGTTTCAGAAGAAAACTCTACTACACATGCTACTGCCAAAAGATCTGTGAATAACAACTACCGTATGATCAAGTTCTCACATGTCATCCTTTGGTTGGCAGAATGTGAGGCTGAGTTGGGTAATTTGGCACAATCAGAAGCGTATGTGAATCTTATTCGAAACAGAGCTAAAAAATCTGCTCCTCAAGATGCAGCCGTTAATGTTAAAGTTGAGCCTTATCCTGCAGGTACATTTGCAAGCAAAGGGCAAGGTTTTGCCATCAACGCTGTTCGTTTCGAGCAACGTCTTGAGTTTGCCATGGAAGGACATCGTTTCTTCGACCTCGTTCGTTGGGGTATTGCTGAGAAAGTACTGAATGCATATGTTGCTAAAGAAGGAACTACCGGTACAGATACCAATGGTAGAACATTCTCTAAGCGTAACTACCTTGCTGGTAAAGTATTCTTAGCGAAGCACAATTACTTCCCAATTCCTCAAGACGAAATCCTAAACTCTCAGAAAGACGGAAAAACCGTTCTTACTCAGAATCCTGGATATTAATCTTAAAGGGATAAATAGGATAAAGGCTGTTCGAAAGAACAGCCTTTATTTTTTACTTCCAATCTAATTGGGTTTATTCCTCAGAGTTTAAGAATAGTTGAACTGCGCCGCTTAATTCATCTGCATCAATTTCTCAAATAACTGCTCATACTCAGGCTCAAGTTTTTTGAGCTCTGCTTGAATATGTTGGTATTTTTTTTCCGTCTCGGAAAATTGTTGCTGGTTCGAATAAATGGAAGGATCCGCTAGTTTATTTTCAATGTCAGCTTTCTCCGATTTTAATTTGGCAATCTTTGACTCAGCCTCATCAAACAACCGCTGAATGCGTTTTTTTTCTTTCTGCTTCTCTTTGTCGATGGGAAGAGAGTTGTGGGTTGTGGGTTGTGAGTTTTGAGTTGACGGTTGTTGGTTGAGAGTAGGTTTTGGGTTGTGGGTTGTGGGTTGTGAGTTCCCTTGTCCCTTTTCCCTGTTCACTATTCCCTTTTCCCTGCTCCCTTGTCCCTCGTCCCTCGTCCCTTGTCCCTTTTCCCTGTTCGCTATTCCCTTCTCCCTATTCCCTTCCTGCCTCTCCTTCCATTCCACCCACTCCGCATACCCGCCTTTAAACTCCACAATCTGTCCATCTACAATCTCCCAAATCTTATTGGCTGTTTTGGATATGAAATAACGATCGTGGCTAACCAAAATTAAACTACCCTCGTATTTATCCAACGCTTCAGCTAATAGATCAACCGAATGCATGTCCAAGTGGTTGGTAGGTTCGTCCAGCATCAAAAAATTTGATTTGCTGATGATGGTCTTGGCCAACGCTACTCTAGCTTTTTCACCACCGCTCAATACCCTGATTTTTTTATCTACATCATCGCCGCTAAACAAAAAACATCCCAATACCGTTCTCAACTCCATATCTGTTTTTTTACTCCCCGCTAGTTGCAACTCTTCTAAAACGGTATTATCCAGTGTCAAATGTTCCAGCTGATGCTGCGCATAAAAACTCTCTTCCACATTATGCCCCCAAACCCGCTCACCTTCAAAACTTTCACGGTCGGCTATGATTCGCAATAGGGTAGACTTTCCTTTTCCATTCGCTCCAATCAAAGCAATTTTATCTCCCCGGTCGATTTCTGCATTGGCTCCGTTAACAATTTCAATGGATCCAAAATGCTTTGAAATATTTTTCAGTGAAACGATGATTTTACCGGGAACTTTTTCAACATTGAAATTCATGCGGATATTCGGCCTCTCTATACTTGCTTCTTCAACACGCTCAATTTTGTCCAATCTTTTTTGAACACTCTGCGCCTGTGCAGCTTTGGATGCCTTGGCTTTAAATCGCTCAATAAAACGTTCTTGCTGCCTGATGAAATCTTGTTGATTTTCATAGGCTCTTTGCTGCAATTCCAATCGCACCTCTTTCTCTTTCTCGTAAAATGAATAATTGCCGGAATAGAGATGAATTTTACGCTGATACAATTCAACGATCTTGTTGACCATTCGGTCTAAGAAAAATTTATCGTGACTAACTATCACAACAGCACCCTGGTAATGAATTAGATATTTTTCTAGCCACTCAATGGATGGTAAATCCAGGTGGTTGGTAGGTTCGTCCAACATCAATAGATCCGGCTGCATCAAAATCATTTTAGCCAGCAATACACGCATTCTCCAACCACCGCTGAACTCTTTATAGGGACGTTTCAAATCCTCTTGTTTGAACCCCAATCCATGAAGCACATCTTCTGTTTTGTGTTCAATATTGTATCCATCCAGCAGATCCATTTCATGCAACAGATCGGTGTACAGAATCAATTTTTTTTCATCTTCCTGCTTTTCTAATTCAGCGCCAATAATTTCGATTTCTCGTTGAATTTGCATCACACGCTCAAATGCGCCCATCGCCACCTGTAAAATACTTTCATCGGTATCGAAACTGAGTAAATCCTGGTGCAAATAACCAATGGTGGTACTTCGACTTCTTTCTACGGTTCCTGAGCTGGGCTGGTACTCGCCGGCTAGAAGCTTCAACAGGGTCGATTTACCTGTTCCGTTGTAGCCAATCAACCCAATACGCTCTCCCGGATGTATATGCCAGGTAGCCTCATCCACGATTGTTCGTGCACCAAACTCAAAAGTCATGTTCTGAAAACCAGCCAGCATGGGATAGATTTGCGGCGCAAAGTTAGGATAATATCCCCTTGATCTTGAACATTCTATAACCGTTCGTGTTAAAAATTATATGCGTCGCGGAATTTTGTTGTTTTTGTGTTATTTCTTCCTTTCAACCTCGTTTTCCCAAAATCGATTCACCCTGAGCGGGTATGTCAGAGATTCCTTAAGCAAGGAAACATTGATTGGTTCCACCGTCCAGTCTAAAGCCTCCGGAAGAGGAGTCAGTACCAATGCATATGGTTTTTATTCCTTAACACTAACCGAAGGAAAGCATACGCTTCTAATAACCTATGTTGGTTATTTTTCTACAGAAGTTGAAATCTTTTTAAAAAGTGATACTTCCATCAACTTTTCCCTTCTATCTAAATCGAGTCTATCTCAAGAAATTGTGATTTCCTCTAAGAAGCGAGATGCCAATGTAAGCAATGCGCAAATGGGACAAATTGAATTGAGTGCTGCACGCATGCGCTCTGTTCCAGTAATTTTCGGAGAACTAGATCCCTTGAAAACATTGCAACTTTTCCCTGGCGTAAGCAATGCAGGTGAAGGTAACAGCGGTCTATATGTAAGAGGAGGAGGACCCGATCAAAACTTGATTCTTTTGGATGATGCTGTAGTGTACAATACGGGTCACCTTTTTGGATTTTTCTCCATTTTCAATGGCGATGCCATAAAAAATACAACCCTGATTAAAGGGGGTATGCCTGCTCAGTACGGTGGTCGCTTATCCTCTGTATTGGATGTATCCATGAAAGACGGCAATATGGAAAAATTTCAGGCAGAAGGGGGGATTGGTTCTATTTCATCGCGACTATCCCTGCAGGGACCGATCAAAAAATCAAAAGCATCGTATATGATTTCTGGGCGCAGAACCTACATCGATGCACTGATAAAGCCCTTTGTAAGCAAAGAAAGCCAGTTCTATGGATCGGGATATTATTTCTACGACTTGAATGCTAAAGTAAACTACCGACTTTCCAACAAAGATCGTTTTTACCTGAGTGGTTATTTTGGAAGAGATGTTTTTGATTTTATCAATCGGCAACGTCAATTCAATGTAAATATCCCTTGGGGAAATTCCACATTGACGGCTCGATGGAATCACGTGTTTCATAAAAAGCTTTTTATGAACACTACAGTTGTTTACAACGATTATGATTTTGCTTTAGGGGCGTTGCAAAACAATTTCAATTTCACATTGCAAAGTGGAATTAGGGATTTCAATGTGAAAACAGATTTAGATCATTACCTGACTCCAGAACATAAACTGCGATATGGTGTACAATATACCTATCATCGTTTTTCTCCTTCCATTGCTTCGGGTCAACAAGACACCGTTGTATTCAATCCCAACAATGCCCAATTGAAATATGCCCGGGAGTTTGGAGCATATATACAAGATGATTGGGAGATATCCGATAAAATCAAATTGGCCTATGGGTTGAGATGGAGTGGCTTTCAGCAGGTGGGCCCGTTTCGCAACTACCAAACCGATCTCAATGGAAACCGTTTGGATAGCAGTTTTTTTCCCAAAGGGGATCATATCAAAATGTACGGTGGCTTAGAACCACGTGCCACCTTGCGTTATACAATCAATGATGAAACATCGTTGAAAGCTTCTGTATCTCGAAACCGTCAATACATTCATTTGGTAAGCAATGCAGGCACAACTTTACCTACCGATGTATGGGTACCTAGTACACTTCGGGTGAAACCTCAGCTTTCTTGGTTGTATGCAGCGGGACTTTTCAAGAACTTCAACGACAATACATGGGAAACCTCCGTAGAGGTTTATTATAAATCCATGAGCAACCAAATCGAATACCGAGAAGGATATACGCCTTCAATCAAAGATCCCGAAGAAGAATTTGTTTTTGGAAATGGATGGAGTTATGGCACCGAGTTTTTTATCAATAAAACCAAAGGAAAATTTACCGGATGGATTGGATATACCTTAGCCTGGTCTTGGAGGAAATTTCCAGATCTTAACAATGGAAATAAGTATCCAGCCAAATACGACAGGCGGCATGACCTATCGGTTGTTGGTATTTATGAGTTGAATCCTAAATGGAAATTTTCCTCCGTATTTGTTTATGCTACAGGAAATGCAACATCCTTGCCTGAGCGTTTTTATTTAATTGAAGGTGTATTGACTCAGCAATACAGTCGAATCAATCAATATCGATTAGCGCCGTACCATCGGTTGGATTTTTCAGCAACGTATAATCCTGTTCCTAAAAAGCAACGAAAAGTAAAAGGGAATTGGGTATTCAGCATCTACAACGTTTACAACAGGAAAAATCCTTACTTTCTTTACTTCGATCAAGCCGGAAGTGCTTTTGGAGGAGATTTAAAAGTACAAGCAAAACAAGTGTCTTTGTTTCCTGCAATACCCTCGGTTACCTATAACTTTAAATTCTAGCGTTTAACCTTAAATCGAATTACACCGCTTGTTTGTTCCGATGAGCTGATGTTGATTTCGTAGCGTTGTTTGTTGGTGCTTACTACCATCAAGGCAGTATTGGGCGGAATGGTGCCTAAGCTTTCAGCATACATGATTAG
>JBEDAP010000296.1:0-3738 GCA_041177705.1 Bacteroidota bacterium | reverse complement strand
ATCAACCATAGGGTAGGGTTGTTCCAAAACCTGTTCAATACGTGCATTTTTAATATCGGGATCTGTAAATAATTTTTGAAACAAACCATTTTCGCTAATGGAACCGATGCTTTTTTCGTTTTCCAATACCGGGATATGCTCAATTTCATATTTTCTCATCAGTTCTACTGCATCTGAAACTTTTTGATGAGCATTCACGTGAATCAATTTTTGTTTAGAGCCTCTTGCAGAAACGAGATCTCTGAATGTTTTTACTTCAAGAAACCCTCTTTCCATCATCCATTGATCGTTGTATATTTTTCCAACGTATCTGCTACCGTGGTCATGGAAAATACAAACGACTAAGTCGCTTTTCTTCAATTTATCTTTCAATTGAAAGAGCCCCTGTAAACAACTTCCTGCACTATAACCACAAAACAGTCCCTCTTCTTTTGCTATTCTTCTTGCCATGACGGCGCCATCTTTATCGGTCACTTGTTCAAAATGATCAATCACCGTCATATCATAGTTTTCTGGAACAAAGTCTTCCCCAAACCCTTCGGAGATGTAGGGATGAACTTTTCGCATATCTATTTCTCCTGTTTGAAAATAGTTGGTTAGCAAGGAACCATATACATCGATAGCCCAAACTTGAATGGACGGATTTTTTTGTTTCAGGTACATTGCTGTTCCTGTAATGGTGCCTCCGGTTCCTGCTGTACAAACCAGATGTGTAATTTTCCCATCTGTTTGTTCCCAAAGTTCGGGGCCGGTTGTTTCATAATGTGCCAACCTATTGGCTAAGTTGTCGTATTGATTGGCATGAAATGAATTGGGTATTTCTCGAGCTAGTTTTTTTGCAATGGAATAATAGCTTCTGGGATCTTCTGGTTCAACGTTTGTGGGGCAAACGATTACTTCTGCTCCAACCGCTTTGAGGATGTCTATTTTTTCTTTTGATTGTTTATCTGTTGTTGTGAAAATGCATTTATAACCTTTTACGATGGCTGCCAGTGCTAATCCCATTCCAGTATTTCCGGAAGTACATTCAATGATGGTGCCGCCGGGCTTTAGTTTTCCTTCTTGTTCAGCAACTTCAATCATTTTCAATGCCATGCGGTCTTTTATGGAGTTGCCGGGATTGAAATAATCAACTTTGGCCAGAACTTCACAGGGCAGGCTTTTGGTGATCTTATTAAGCCTTATCAGCGGAGTATTTCCAATGGTTTCTAGGATGTTGTTCTTGATGTCCATGCACGGCTATTTCATGCAAAGCTATACTTTTTGAGTCTTTACCATCGTATCTCCACATACATACACAGTTATGAATAAAAAAGGATTGTCGTTGTGACAATCCTTTAGTGCCCAGAACAGGAATCGAACCTGCACTCCCTTGCGAGAACCAGATTTTGAGTCTAGCGCGTCTACCAGTTCCGCCATCTGGGCTTGGGGCGCAAAAATAAGTTATAAAAAACTATTTACCCAATTTGTATGCAAAAGTTGCCTGTACTGTTCTGTATTTGGTATCAGGACTAAACTTGGTGATGGTTTCCAATCCATGAATATACCTTGCCTGAAAAGAAAATTTCTTTTTGGTTGTAAATTCTAAACCTGCGGTTAGTGCAATATCATTGCCGCCAATTACAGGAAATGGAAAAACCGCATCATCGTTTCCTCTCAATTTTACATTATCGCGAAGCAACATGTCCAGTTGTCCACCTCCAATCACTCGAAGGGATTTGTAAACATTGTATTTTAGAACTACGGGCAAGGAGAAATAATATGCATTGATTTCATTGGCGTATGGATATGCTGCAGAGCCTGTACCAAAATATCCTCTTTTCATCGTTCCGCCCATACCAGAAATCAAGCCTTCCATGCCTAAGTCGAGCTTATCTATTAATTTAAATTCTCCATAAACTCCAATAACTGCATTGGGTTTTACTCCTGGAACAATGTTTGCATTTTTAGAGGGAATTGATAAACTGGCTAGATTCAGACCAAATCGAATTCCCATTTTGGGATCCTGGGCCCAAGCCGTTGAAAATATGGAAACTGCTAAAATAAGCATCATCGCTTTTAAGATCTTTTGCATTTTTAAAGGGTTTTGTTGATAAATGTGTAAAATCTAAGGCGAAACTAATGAATTTTATATAAAATGCATATCAAGTAGGGTATAGCAGGGTTTTCAAAAAAGGGTTAACTTCGCAAAACGGGGCTGACCGGTATCGACAGCATAGATCTTTGAAAGTAAGCATGCAGTGCGTTGCGTATGTTTAGCACTTTAATCTGAATACGAAAACCACAAATGGCGAGAATACTTACGCCATGGCTGCCTAATCAGTGATTAGCGCATCCATTATAGCCGGATAACGGGCCCTCCTTTGCCAAGTTATCCCGCTGAATCAAAAAAAACAAGGATGCTTCAATTGAAGGCTGTGACAATTGACTAAGACCATTCAGCTAAGGAAAAGATTGGTTTGTTTGGCTCCTTTTCTTTTCCCGACAATAAATGCCATAATAAGCATGTAGAAAGCTTTTGACGAATATGTTTGGACGTGGGTTCGAATCCCACCAGCTCCACTTATTTAAAACTAAAACCCATTAAAATGAAACCCAATCCCAAAATTTTCCTGCTGGCATTGCTGATATCTGCTTCAGCAAATGCTCAAATCACTAACAATACCAATCAGCTTGGTTTCAAAGCTGGACTGAATTTTACAGGTCTTGAATATTCAAAAGACTACAAAAACTTCTCTATTTCCACCATTGTTAGACCCGTTGTAGGGGTATATGGTAACCTTGCCATAGCCAATCGTTTCTCCGTTCAATTGGAGGGAATTTTCAATGGTTTGGGCCACAAGACAGTAAACAAGAACACCGGAGAAATCATACAAAGAATCAACTATATCTCTCTTCCTGTATTGTTTAAATACCACTCATCCGACCATTTCAAGGTTTTTGCAGGAGCTCAGTGGGATGTTCTTTTTAGTGCCTCTAAAAAGTATTTAGCTGTTGATAATGAGTTTATTGCAAACAAAACAACCCTCAATGGCGATGATTTTGCAGCTGTACTTGGTCTAGAGTATGTTATTAACTCAAGATGGTCCTTCCAAGGTAGGTACGCTTATGGATTAACTGAGGTGAAAAAGTTTGATCCCATGGGACAAAATAGATCACTTCAAACTAGTTTCAATTACCGTTTAGGGAAGTAGTTGTCTAATACACTGAAAATCAACTTATTGAAATAAAAAAAGAGGCTATAAGCCTCTTTTTTTATTATATGAAATCAGTTGAATTTTATTTGTATCCCACCATATTTCTGTTCATAGAACATCCTCCACCCGCAGAACCGCGATAGGTAGTGCATGAAGATATAAGGATCATAGAGGTAAGGATTATAGCAATGAATTTGATTTTATTCATGTACAGGGTTTTAGCAAATATAAAACTCATTTTTAACCTTTTTAGTATTTTAAAACCTGTTTTTTTATCAAAAAAATTGATTTTAACTCCGCGCTCACAATTGATTTTCAGCTGATTTTACATGAAAACTACATCAATCCATTCCTTTTTCCTCTTATCTTGTGTTCATATTCTTCTTTCATGAGTTTAGTCTTAAACAAGCCTATTGTTTTTTTGGATTTGGAGACAACCGGCTTAAATCTCGCAACGGATCGGATTGTTGAAATCGCCCTTTTGAAGGTCTTGCCCGACGGAACCAGACAAAACAAGCGTAAGTTGGTAAATCCGGAGAGA
>JBEDAP010000295.1:0-2585 GCA_041177705.1 Bacteroidota bacterium | reverse complement strand
ATATCATGCAACAAGGCTGCCCATCGCAGCCAGAGATTATTGGTATTTGCACAGATGTTATCTAAAACTTGAAGCGTATGGTAAAAATTATCTTTATGCCCTTTGCCATCGATGTATTCCGCACCGGCCAATTCAACCAAGGCAGGAAAAATCAGCTTAAGCAATCCGGTCTTGTACAACAAATCCAATCCCACCGAAGGCTTGGATGAAAGCAAAATTTTATTAAACTCGTCGGTGATGCGTTCTTGTGAAATAATAGAAATGCGTTCTGCCGTTTCTGCAATCCCCAATAACGTATTTGAATCAATGGTAAATCCCAGTTGCGATGCAAAACGAATGGCACGCATCATACGAAGCGGGTCATCGCTGAACGTTTTGTGAGGTTCCAATGGAGTTCGGATGATTTTATCTTGGATATCCTGAACGCCGTTGAATGGATCCAAAAGTTGTATATCATTTCCATTGAGCAAATCAATCGGATCAAAAGCCAAGGCATTGATGGTAAAATCTCTTCGCTCTTGATCGTCTTGAAGCGTACCTGGCTCAACTACCGGGTTTCGTGAATCACGCTGGTAACTCTCCTTTCGAGCACCAACAAATTCTACGTCATACCCATTCAAATGAAAATGGGCTGTCCCGAAATTTTTAAACCAGGATAATTTGGGTTGGGGTTTGAATTGAAGTGAAACTTCTTCGGCAAATGAAATAGCATCCCCCAAACAAACCACGTCGATATCCATGCAAGGCCGACCTAAAACCTTATCCCTCACAAAGCCACCAACTACAAAAACCTTGGATTCAGATTTCTGGCTGACTTGAGCTATCTTATTGATTATCAATTGTTCATTTGAGTTCAAACCCAACTGCATGGAACAAAGTTACCCAAAGGCAAATTAATCAGACATTTAACTTGCATTTTAACAAACCCCCTTCTATATTTACGTCTACTTATCCAAGTCTCCTTTTTTAAAGCCTATATCTTTCCAATTTCTACTGAAGAACGCAATCAATTGATTTTCGTAAAAACGAACAATTCTTATGATGGCGACTTCAAACAAAGGAGTAGTATTTCTGCTCAAACAATTTGCGATTGGTGTTAGCATGGTAATCATCACCTTGCCAGGTTCTCATTTGTTGGCCGGCGAGCGTGCAGAAGACGATCTAACTGCTTCAGCTATGTATAAAACTTCGGGTGCTCCCACACAAATGGTACAGGCCGCTGTTGAAGCTGAAACGCGTATAAAAGAGTTTTTCTCCAAAGCTAATTTCAAAGAGCAATTGTTTGCTCATTTTCATGGCAACCAATCAGCAGCTTCCGCAGCCTGGAATAAAAAAGCTGAAGAGTTGAAATCCCTGATCCTTGAAAACAAGTTCAACATTTCTATACGTCTGGTTTCATCATACGATATAAACTATGGCATGTCGGCCTTTGCTTACAAAGGAACAGATGGATTGCCTCAAGCCTTGATCAATAAAAACTGGTTGGAATACGGCATTACTGAGGAAGCCATGGTTCGCTTGATCATCGAGCAAACAGGATTTGCAATGGACCGCTTCCTCAATGGAAATACAGATACAGAAGGCAATGAAGGCAAGAGCTTTGCCAACGACCTTACTTCAATCTACGAAGAGCCCATCACCAAAGGGTTGAAAAGTGAAACCCTTGACCTCGATGGCAAGAAAATCGAAGTTGAACTTCAGCCTTAATTAAACCGAAACATTAAAATCGCGCAACGCATCATTCAAGCTGGTCTTGAGATCCGTACTGGCTTTACGTTGACCAATGATAAGTGCGCATCCCACTTGGAATTCGCCTGCAGGAAATTTCTTGACGTAAGAACCCGGTATAACTACAGAACGCGCTGGAACCCTGCCTTTGTATTCTATCGGCTCCGGTCCGCTTACATCAATGATTTTAGTCGATTTAGTCAATACAACATTCGCGCCCAACACGGCTTCTTTCTCAACGACAACTCCCTCAACAACGATACAGCGACTTCCTATAAAACATCCATCTTCAACGATAACTGGGGTTGCTTGTAGAGGCTCTAAAACACCGCCAATACCTACGCCTCCGCTCAGATGAACTCCTTTTCCAATTTGTGCGCAGCTACCTACCGTAGCCCAGGTATCCACCATGGTACCTTCATCTACATATGCTCCAATGTTTACATAGGAGGGCATCAACACTACATTCTTGGCTAAATAGGCACCGTAGCGAGCCACCGCATGAGGCACTGCACGAACTCCGAGGGATTTATAATCCTTCTTCAGCAACATTTTATCGTAAAACTCAAAGGGAGCCAATTCCCAGGTCTGCATTTGCTGAATACCAAAATACATGAGAATGGCTTGTTTCACCCATTCGTTTACTTTCCAATCATCCCCTTGTTTTTCAGCTACACGCAATCTGCCTTTATCTACTTCTTCGATTACATTTCGAACTGCATCTGCATAGGCATTGTCCTTTAACAGATCACGGTTATTCCAAGCGGCAATAATTTGGGATTGAAGATCCATGTATTTATTTTTTTGCAAATATAGGATTTCAACCATCTATTCTCGTTGAATCAAAACATAGCCTA
>JBEDAP010000294.1:0-5383 GCA_041177705.1 Bacteroidota bacterium | reverse complement strand
TGACTTGATAGCCTCTACAGCTGGAAGAGCTTTTTGGATTTTGGATGATTTAGGTTCCATTCAACAATACGTAGATGCATCTTCTGTAAAAATCATTTCACCAAAACCATCTTATAAGTTTGGAGGAGGTAATGGATTGCCAGAAGAAAAATATAGTGCGGGGCAAAATGCACCAGAAGGAGTGATTCTTGATTATTTCCTTCCGGCGTCATTGGATAGTGAAATGGTAAAACTTATCATCAGTGATGAATCTGGAAACGTGATCAGGACATATACCAATAAAAAAGATGAATCATACAGTAAATATCCTGGTGGACCATCACCTGTCCCAATAATTCCAGTTGCCAAAGGTCATAATAGATTTTTGTGGGATTATAGGGTAGATCAAGTGAGTCCAGATGTGAAAGGAGTATACGTATGGGGCACTTACAATGGATATGCAGTAAAACCAGGAAAGTATAAGGCCAAGCTTGAAACGAGTAATGGTTCTGCTGAGACAGAAATCACTCTATTGAGCAACCCCCATATCAAGGCAACCGATGCTGAGTGGGATGAACAACAGCGTATTTTGAAAACGATTGTTGCCAATATCATCGAAATACATAAAACAGTTAATGAAGTCAGAGGGGTCAAAAAGCAATTACAAAATCAGGTTGATGTATTGAAAGAAAAATTGAGTGCCGAAAAAGTTCTGGATGAGGCGAAAACTTTATTGAAAAAAATTGAAGGATGGGAATCCAATATAGTTGAAAGTAGAATTCAAAACGGACAAGATGTTATCAACTGGCCAAGTAAAATCAATTCGGAATTTTTCAATATCAAAGGATTGGCCGACTCACCAGACCCTCGAATAACCCAAGGTATCAAAACACGCCTTTCAGATTTACAAAATGAATGGAACACACAAAAGAAAAATCTGGAAGCCTTGAGAAAATCAATTTCAGATTATAACCTATTGTACAAAACACAACAACTAGACGCTCTAATACTCTAGATAAAAAAGCCAGATTTAAATCTGGCTTTTTTATCTAGATGTTACTGCAGCACCGAGAGGGCAGCGTCAATATATGTATAATTTTCAGGCTGATGATGATGAATAGGCTTGACTACTTTAGATTCACCTAATCTAACAACAACTGCATTTTTTTCAGGAATGATATATACATACTGCCCAAACAACCCATTTTGTGCTACGGCACGCACACCACTGTGATTAACAATCCAATACTGATACCCATAAAAATCAACTGGGCTATCATTCTCATATCTGTCCTTTAAATAACTGGCAGGTGCAGTTGCTTCGTTGATATACTTTTCAGAAACGATCTGCTTTTCATTCCACTTACCCCTGTTCAAAACCAATTGGCCAAATCGAGCATAATCTCTTGCCACAGCATTGAAGCAGCAAAAAGCCTTTTCATGTTTTTTTGATCCATCAAGCAACCACAAAGCATCAACTTCAGATCCCATTGGCTTCATAAATTTTTCTGATACCAAATCTGAAATTGATTGATTAAACACTTTTTCGATAACCAATCCCAATACCTGAGTATCGCCGCTTCTATATTGCCAATATACTCCAGGATCTTCTTTTCTTTCCATTTTACTTACCATATATTCTTCATCATCTCCATAATAGCCATAAGCATTGAGACTGAAATATCCTTTATCTGCCTCATTATAATTGGTACCTGAACTCATTGTCAGTAAATCCTTGATACGTACCTTTTCAAGTCCGTTTGTTTTAAAATGAGAAACATAAGTAGCAACAGGTTCTTCAAGAGACTTTATTTTGCCTTCGTCCAATGCAATTCCAATCAATAAAGAAATGATGCTCTTAGCAGCAGAAAAAGATCCGCTTAATCTGGCAGTATCATAGCCATCCCAATATTTTTCATAAACCAACTTTCCATTTTGTAGCACGAGGAAAGCATGGGTATCATTGGAGTCAATGATGGCCATCAAATTCTTTGGTATTTCTTTTTTGTTATAAGCAGAGTCAAACAACCAAGGCTGTGGATGGTCTCCACTTTCTACCAACCTGGTAGGATGTGTCTTGTAATCATGAATTGTATGCACGCCCCAGGCTGCAAAATTTCTTAAGTGTGAAAAACGACTAGTGAAGGTGAGACCAACGACAATCAAAATAATTGCCAGGAAGCTTAATAAAATTTTCTTGATCATAAAATTAATTTACCCAAATGGTTGTTCAATTGAAATACTTTGCTTGGTAAAAAAATGTGGACCATCATCGCCAATATAAACGCAGTCTTCCAGGCGTATACCAAATTCACCAGGAATTGAAATTGTTGGTTCATCACTGAAGCACATGCCAGGTGCTATTTTGGTGGTATTACCCTTTACAAAATTTGTCCATTCATGCCCCTCTAAACCAATACCATGCCCCGTTCTATGCGGTAAGCCTGGTAATCCATAATTTTTCCCAAAGCCGGCATCTTCTATAACTTTTCTCGCAGCTGCGTCTACTGCTTCGCACGGTGCACCAATCTTCATGGCTGCAAATGCAGCATCCTGTGATTTCTTTTCCAAATTCCAAACATCGGTTTGTCGTTGGGTTGGTTTGCCAACGACGATGGTGCGGGTAATATCTGATGCATACCCTTCACAGCTTGTCCCCCCATCCACCATCACAACATCTCCTTCTCTTATCGTCTGAGGTGTAATGCTACCATGAGGCAGTGCAGAATACTTACCAACTTGAACACTTGCTCCACCATTGTACCCTAATTTTCTGAATGCGCTTGCAATATTTACAGAGAGTGTTGACTGAGACATCCCAGGAACGATTGTTGCAAATGCAGCCTTATAAGCTTCAATAGTTACATCATTTGCTTTTTGCATCAATGCAATCTCCGCTTTGGTTTTATACATTCTGCAGCCTGCTGTTACGGGCGTTGCATCTACGATTTCAAATCCACTTGCAACTTTTCGTACGCCGTCCGCAATAAAAAAGCGTACTCGCTCCTCCATTCCGATTCTCCTGTATTTGATACCGCGGTCTTTTACAATATTTAATATCACCTGGTAAGGACTCTCATGTTCTTCCCAGCAACGCAGTTCAGCCCCAAATTCAGTGTTGATCAATTCTTTGGCGCGATCATCTTCAAACTTAGGACATACGTAAGCAATCTCACCTTTTGCAGGAATTACAACACCAAATGTTCTCTCGCTTTGTCCCCATCTCATTCCAGTGAAATAGAAACATGTTGTTGTGCCTTCCATAAAAATCGCATCCAATTTTTCTTTCGCCATCAGTTCCTGTGCTTTTGCGATTCTTTGTTTTCTTTCAGCAACTGTAATTGGAACAATATCATCCGTCATTGGTTTAAGATGACGAATTGAAGCTGGAAGTTCATCATCAACTTGAAATGAAGGCAATGCAATTCCTCCAGTGATCAACGCGGTAGAGCTTAAAAAATTTCTTCGGTTAAATTTATTCTTCATGATGCTACTTTTATTTATTTACCATGGGATATTCAATACCCAATTGTTCTAAATATGTCCCATACTTAGTAGGATCATAATAAAATTTCTTCAACTGCTCTTTGTACTGATTCATGATCCCTTGATTCAAATGAATAGCAGGAGGATCTTTTTCTGTGATGAATGGTTTATACTGAACATCTTTTGTTTGCACTTCTTTGAAATATTTTTTTGCGTCAGAAATCAAAAGCGGATTGGTAAAGCAATCCAACAATGTCATCGCTGTTGCTTTTGCACCTGCAGTAGATCCTTTGTGTGCGATGGGAGTTGCCATAGCGATTGCATCTGCCCAGTGATGTCCTTTGGTTCCTGGGATATTTGCTGGGAAACGCAAAACAATTGTTGGAACATTCCATGAAATATCAGCAATATCATCTGATCCTCCACCCCAGGAAAATGCAACAGACCCTTTGATGCTGTCAACTTCTTTTCTCAATCCATCAATTGTTTTCCCATAGTTATCTTTTTTAGGCGCTTCAACTAATTTTTGAACTGCTCTTGCCATTGCCTGGTCTTTGTCATCCCATAGTGGCATACCCACCTTTTTAATGTTTGCGTACATGGCTTCCGCAAGAGGCTTGTTGAAGTGACCTGGCCATGCAGTTCCCAGGATTTGGCGAGATACGGATGTGCCAGACATCATTGCTGCACCATCAGCAATTTTTATTCCTGCATCATAATTGGCTTTGATGTCTTCATAGGTTCTTTCTCTGAAATAATACCAAACACTTGCTTTAGATGGAACCACATTTGGCTGATCGCCACCATCCACAACTACATAATGTGATCTGTTTGTTGGCTTTAAATGCTCACGCTTGTAATTCCATCCCACATTCATCAACTCCACAGCATCCAATGCACTCTTACCTCTCCATGGAGCTCCGGCAGCATGTGCTGCATCTCCTTCAAAATCAAATCGAACACTCACCAATCCATTTCCACCATTGTCTCCATAATCACAGGTAAAATCTCCACTCACATGTGTGAATATGCATGCATCTATATTTTTAAAATACCCATCTCTGATGTACCAAGCCTTGGTTCCAACCAGCTCCTCTGCAACCCCAGGCCAAATCACAATGGTTCCTGGAATTTTTTCTTTTTGCATCAATTCTTTCATGGCAATAGCAGCATAAATAATTACAGCTTGTCCTGAATTATGCCCTTCACCATGTCCGGGTGCACCCTCTACAATTGGCGACTTGTAAGCAACACCAGGTTTTTGAGAAGCCTTTGGAATACAATCAATATCACTGCCCAACGCAATTACAGGCGAACCTGATCCCCACTTTGCCATCCAAGCTGTTGGAACACCAGAAATTCCTTTCTCAACAGTAAAACCATTTTTTTCCAAAACGGAAGTAATGAAAGCAGAAGTCTCCCACTCCTGAAATCCCAGCTCGGAATAACTGAAGATTTGATCAACCATGACCTGAATATCTTTGGCTCTTTTGCCAACAGACTCTGAGAGTTGGGTTTTCAATGCTGTCAATTGTTTGTCGTCAAATTTTTTTTGAGCGTGGATTGTACCACCCCTAAAAAACAGAAGAGACGAGGCGCATAGTAAAATAAAAAAGGACTTATTCATATTTACACATTATTTAATCAATTTACTTATTTATTGTGATAGTTGATCTCACGAACAACTAATTACTAAAATTTGGAAGTAGCTTTGCATCTTCGCAAAAATTATGGAAGAACTGGTTGTAGCGCATGTATTGAAAGTTGAGCAGGAACGCACCGTTCTGATGGAGCTCGACTTCTCCATGCAACAAGGAGAAAAAATTGGACTGATGGGAGAAACGGGTTCTGGGAAAACTACCTTGTTGAAAATCATCGCGGGACTCCTTCAGCCTACATCGGGCAATGTTTATTTTCA
>JBEDAP010000293.1:0-5130 GCA_041177705.1 Bacteroidota bacterium | reverse complement strand
AAGTTTCGTATCGTTTTTTTGTGCTGAAACACAAAATCCTATGAACATGAAACAAACAAAAAGCAAAGACTGAAAAAATCGTATTTGCATACATTTGATTTATGAATGGAATTTATCAAGTTGATTAAGTATATGAGGCGCTAATCTATACCGAGATAAAATACTTCGGTTGGTTTGCTTAGCACCTCCAATCTCGCCAATACAATGTTCTGACCCACAACTGCAGGTAAATTTTCTATCCATATCCCATTCGGTTGAAGGATAAAAAAAAGTGATTTCATCACCCGGATGAATATCTTTCAATGCAACAAATACCAGTTTTACTGTATCAATAAAAATAGATGGGTCGCAACTGTGATTGGTATATTGAAGGTACCTAGGCTCTAAACCAATGTGCTCGTGAATACCGGATTGAACCGTTAAATAAGTAGGCTGATCAAATACTTCTGCTTTACTAAAATGCGCTACAACTTCACCTTTCTTGAAATCTCTCTTGCTGACAAGCGCCAACATATTCTTCTTCTTCAAACGAACTACATTGAACTGTTCGTGTGATTCCACAACATCAAAATCAGAATTCAATTCCATGGACTTAAAGGTAATCAGAATTCTTTTTCAGCCATTTCACTTTGGGGCAACGCAATTTTGCGATTCTTTCTGCTCAAGTTGAAGCTCAGAGCCAATTGCAATTGATCAGGCTCGTAGATATAATTTGTAGTGGTATAAAAATTTGTACCCCGTGTTGTGATGCGCTGACGATTGGATATACCCAATCCTCCGTCGATGTAGAGCCAATTCAACTGATAGTTCCACCTGCCGTTTGTGCTGGTTTTTTTAACAGAAAGATTGGGTGTAAAAAATGCTCCATCTTCTCCCTGAGCAGTTGCACGCAACGAAAGATAATTCACTCCCATCTGAATCAACCAGTTGGAAGGCAAGGTAAACGTTTGGGTGCTATTGATAACAAATACCCAGCTTCCATTCGTAAAAGGCAAACTTGAATTAAACAAACTGCCCTTGATGTCATATCGATAGGCATTTCCTCCCAACGAAATTTGCCAAATTCTGCCAACCCGGTATAAAAAATTAAACTCGGCTCCTGTTTGCTTAGCTACCCCTGCATTGGTATATATGCGGTTCAAGATGGTATCGTTGAAAACATTATTTACCCGCTGTATTGGATTTTTAATTCGCTGATGATAAATCGAAACACTGAATGTTCCCTTCTGTAATTTCTGCTCTATACCCAACTCCCACAAGGCTGATAATTCCGGCAATAAAGAAGGATCACCTTTTTCCAGTGTCTCCGAATGTTCTCTTTCCGGAAACGGATTCAATTCATAGTTATTGGTTCGCTTGATGCGTCGTGCAAACGATTGTTTGATGTGCAGCTTGTCGTTCACGGCGTAGTCAAATCGATACGATGGAAATAAATTTAACAATTGAAGTTTTTCACCACCGGTCCCTTTAAAGTTTAACCTCCTATTCATGTGCTCTGCCCGTAAGCCCGCTTGATACGCGAGCTTTGAAACTGTACCATTCACTTGTACATACCCGGCATGGATATTATTCTGCAGAACAAGCGTATTGGTAAAAAGAGGATCAATGGAGAAATTACTGGATCCCAAATTCCGATACCGATACTCAAAATCTCCTTTCTGAATATCATACCTAAATTGGTATCCGGTAAGGAAAGTATAATTTTTTTTACCAACCCGTAGATCCATTTTATATCGATATGCAGACAAAGGATTGGTACTAGGATTCATGGTTTCTTGAAATATCTCTTTCAAACTGGGATATGAAAAGTTTTTGTTGGTAGTGAGTCCCTCTAAATTGGCACCTTCGTATTGAAGCGACTGATCCAGGCTGATATTTTTTGTGAATGCATGGGATGTGGATACCGCAATCAAATCAAAAACACCATTCTTTTCCTGCGTATTTTCATTGAAGTAAACAAATCGATTCAACAAACTTCCGGTTGCTTCAATGGTTTTGGAGTTGGTGTACAACAAATCAGCAACCCGGCTCTGATACCGATAGCCTCTGTAGAAAGAAAAATCAATCCGATTTTTTTCGTTAGCCATGAAAGCAGCATTCAATCTTCCGCCATAATTATAGCGCTTGAAACTTCTTTCTCCCGAAGATGGATAAGAAGTTTTTATAGAACTGAGAATAGTAAAGACATCCCCCTCGCGGTATCCCGCTTGATCATTTCTCAAGTAATTGAATCCACCGCTTAGATCCCATTTCCCTTTTTGAAAGCCCAGGGAAACATCCATAGATCTTCTTTGCGGCTGATCATACCTCTGATTGTCAAAATCATTCAAGGGTGGTGTACCCGTCATTACATTCACCTGTGTCATCAACCCTTTTTCAGGTGCAGTTTTGGTGACAATATTCATAATACCCGATTTCCCATCTGCGTCAAAGGAGGCAGCCGGTGTGCTAATTACTTCAACACTTTCAATGGAAGAAGCAGATAACTGACTCAATACAAAGGAGGGTTCTCCCTGTGTTGGCCTGCCATTGATCAATACCTGAAAACTGGACGAACCTCTGAAATTAATTTCCCCCTGTGCATTAACCGAAACAGAAGGTAAATTCTTGATGAGATCAGTTGCAGTTCCGTTTTGAGACCCGACAAACTCAGTTGCTCGAAAAACCTGCCTATCGACCTTGAAAGAAACAGGAGGCTTTTTCCCTTTCACTACAATTTCAGTCAATGAAACTTTTTTAGGAATTGTATCGATTTGAATTCCCTCTCTTGTAGAAGAGTAGGTCCCCCCCAGAAAATACTTCTCACTTGCTTCTAGAGAAACAATGCCTGCAATAAATACCAAGGCTGCTAAAAATCTTTTGACCACAAACGCAATATCGTCAATAAGATCATGACAATTTCAAAACACCTTTTAGATACCCAACAGATTCTGCCATTCCTGCCAAGGGGTCATTCATATCTTTTTCATATTCGATACTACACACGCCCGAATAATTGATTTTCTTGAGTGCTTTGATAAAAGCAGGAATATTGATGGCACCGCGACCAATCTCAATGACTTTAGCATCCTTCTGCATGGCTGTTACATCTTTTACATGCAAATCAAATAAACGATCCTTGTATTCTACTACAGCCTTCTCAGGTAAAACTCCGGCTCTTAGTGTATGCCCAATATCAATGCAAAGTCCCATTCTGGCATCCATCCCCTTGATTCGATCGTAAACATCTTTGGGACTGGGATAGAGTTTGTCTTCCGGACCATGATTGTGAATGGCCATGCGAATATTAGTTGCTTTAACTTTTTCTTCGGTATACTCCAATAAATCTGGATTGGGAACTCCCACAATCATATTGACACCACACATCTGTGCATACGAAAAGGCTTGATCCACTGCCTCTTTGGATCGCATATACACAACCCCTACTGTATACATATTGATTCCTCCATCGGTTAATTTTTTTCTTACTGCATCAATAGCTTGCTGATTGCTGTTCAAGGGTAAATGAAATTCTTTCAGGGATAAATTGGGAACTCCCAATTTTTTCATCATAGCAATAGTCTTATCCAAATCAAATCGGAGAAATGAAAAACCGGCAAATCCCAATGGAAAATCTACTGCCGCCTTCTCCAAAGTATTCATTGCTGAAGCTGCCCCGAAAGAAGGAATAGCAGCAACCGAAGCAATTCCTAAACCTGCTTTTTGAATAAAATTTCTTCTTGTATTCATCGTTTTGATTTTTATGTGTTTATATTTTTTTGGCTGATTGTTGGGCTTTTAGGGCTAATTCCATTGCTAAAAAACAATGCGCTTGTGTCATGGCTGTCTCGGTTCGATTCAATACATCATCCACAAACTGTTTACCAAAAGGAAGATCAACATCTTTACAATCGATGTACACCGTTTCTTTGTTATTGGCCATGTACAAATGATTACCTGAATTGTATCTGGCGATATCGATATTCTTTCTGATCTCTATAAACCCTTCTGTCCCTAAAATAGTCAATCTTCCATCGCCCCATGTTTTCAAGCCATCCGGGGTAAACCAATCCACACGTATATATCCTGCACCTCCATTCCCCTTCAGCATCACATCTCCAAAATCTTCAAATCCGGGTCGATCTTTGTGATTTACATTGCCAACCTGAGATGCAACAATCTCCGCTTCGGTTGATCCAGTAAAATGAAGAAACTGATCAAACTGATGAGATCCAATATCACAAATAATTCCACCAAATTTGGATTTGTCCCAAAACCATTCGGGTCGCGACTTTGGATTCACCCGGTGTGGACCGAGTCCTATGGTCTGAACTACTTTCCCGATTGCACCGTCACGCACCAATTCAGAAGCTTTGAGGGTTGCCCGATTTTCAAAGCGTTCGCTGTACATGATCGAATAGATGCGCTTGGTTTCTTTCTGTACTTTACGTGCCATCGCTAACTGTGCAAGAGTGGTAATACCGGGTTTATCAACCAAAAAATCCTTTCCATGCTTCATTACCTCTATTCCCAACGGAGCTCTCTCATTGGGAATTCCTGAACTCAAAATCAATTGAATGGAGTTGTCTTCCAAAATTTGCTTCGGGTCAGCAACCACTTTTACTTGAGGAAAACTTTTCGTGAATTGTGTAAGCAAATCAGGCTCTTTCGCATAAACAGCAACCAACTCACCGCCTCCTTTTATAACGCTGTTGCACATTCCATAAATATGGCTGTGATTGATATGAATGACAGAAAAACGAATCCGCGGAGGCATGGGCTTGTAGCTTTTTTCAGTTTGCTTGAAAGAAGACAACACAGCCAAGCCGCTGGCGGCTGCAGCAGATTTTAAAAAAACTCGACGTTCATTCATGCGTAGGGTTTGTGTATGAACTCTTTAGATTGTTTATACAAAGTATTGAAAAAAATCTTCTCTCAGTAATCAGTATGCATTATCTTAATAAAACGTTTTCGCTGGACCATCAACCACTTAAAACCAAAACCATGCTTTTCCTAATCATCATCGGTTGCATCCTACTTCTCATCCTGCTGATATCTTGGCTTAAAATCAACACATTCATTTCATTTGTTATTGTAGCCACGGCATCCGGACTCCTCTTGGGTCTGCCCCTTGAAAAAATTCCGGCTTCC
>JBEDAP010000292.1:0-3886 GCA_041177705.1 Bacteroidota bacterium | reverse complement strand
AACCCAGTTCGTTTGGTCCGGGTGCAATTTTTTGATTCCAATTTTTCTTTGTGGAATCTCCGAGTCCCAAATGCCATTTACCAACCACGGCTGTTTTGTATCCTGATGATTTGACCATGCTAGCGATGGTCAGTTGCTCTTTAGAAATTACCAAGGGTGCATCTCCTGGGAGGACTTCAATTCCTTTTTTCCTCCAGGGATATTGTCCGGTTAGTAGCGCATAACGAGACGGTGTACAGGTAGCAGAAGTGGAATGAGCATTGGTAAATCGAATGCCACTAGTAGCCAATTGATCAATGTTGGGGGTATGTATTTTAGTTGCACCGTAGCAACTGAGGTCGCCATAGCCCAAATCATCGGTGTATATGATGATGATGTTGGGTTTGTTCGGTTGTGCATATGAAGCTAATGCAAAAACAAACGCGATTAATGTAAGGGGCAATTTCATTCGTGTTGTATATCTAATGAATGCTTAATGAATTACTGTTCATAGTGAATTTACCAAAAACCTTTTGATAAAAGATTCCATCTCTTTTTTTCTTAAACGCTCTATTGAATAAAAAAAGCAATCTAAGTCAATAGATTGCTTTTTTTTTGATAAACCCTGAATGATCAGATAGCTGCTAAAGCTTGTTCAAAATCTGCTTTGATATCATCGATGTGTTCAATACCTACGCTGATGCGAATTAGGTTAGGAAGAACACCCGCTTGAATTTGTTCTTGCTCTGATAGTTGTTCGTGCGTAGTGGAAGCGGGATGGATAGCCAGTGTTTTGGCATCACCAACATTGGCAAGATGACTTACCAGCTTGAGTGAGTTGATGAATTTTTTACCTTGTTCTGCTCCGCCTTTTACACCAAACTGCAATACGCCTCCGAATCCGTTTTGCAGGTATTTTTTTGCAAGCTCGTGGTATGGACTTGATTTCAATCCTGGGTAGTATACAAATTCCACTTTGTTGTGGTTTTCTAGCCAGGTTGCAAGGGCCAATGCATTTTCAGCATGGCGTTGAACACGGAGTGAAAGAGTTTCTAATCCTTGAAGTAGCAAGAAAGAGTTGAACGGACTTAAAGAAGGTCCGAAGTCGCGCAGCCCTTCTACTCTGGCTCTGATGATGAATGCAATATTGGGAAGCCCTAACGGATTTCCTTCACCAAAGATTTCCCAGAATTTCAGTCCGTGGTATCCTTCAGAAGGCTCTGTAAACTGAGGGAATTTTCCATTACCCCAGTTGAAGTTTCCACCGTCAACGATGATGCCACCGATGCTGGTGCCGTGACCACCAATCCATTTGGTTGCAGATTCTACAACGATGTTGGCTCCGTGTTTAATGGGTTGGGATAGGTAACCACCTGCACCGAATGTGTTGTCGACGATCAATGGGATCTCGTATTTTCTTGCAAGTGCTGCAAATTTTTCGAAGTCGGGTATGTTTAGTCTAGGGTTCCCGATGGTTTCTAAATAAATCGCTTTGGTGTTGGAGTCGATCAGAGCCTCAAAGCTTGCAGTTTGATCTCCGGCAGCAAATCGCACATCTATTCCCAAGCGTTTGAATGCAACTTTAAATTGATTGTATGTTCCTCCGTAGATGAAGGAGCTGCTAACGAAATTATCTCCTGCTTGGAGGATGTTGTTTAGCGCTAGGAATTGGGCAGCCTGACCGGACGAAGTTGCTAGGGCTGCGACACCACCTTCAAGTGCAGCGACTCTTTTTTCAAAAACATCGGTGGTGGGGTTCATGATTCGGGTGTAGATGTTTCCGAATTCTTTTAATCCGAACAGGTTGGCCGCATGGTCGGTATTTTTAAATACATAGGAGGTGGTTTGGTGGATGGGAACGGCTCTGGATCCGGTTACGGGGTCTGCTTCCTGACCCGCGTGCAATTGAAGGGTCTCAAATTTCAGTTGGTTACTCATGTTGTATAATTTAATAGTCTACAAAATTAGTAGAATAATAAATTGAATCCAATTTTTTCTTCTCAAACGATTTCAAAAGTTCTGTGATGCAACGGCATCCAACCTTAGGTGTTTTGTTTATACTGATTTTCTAGTTCAATTTTGATGAATATGGGTAAGCGTTTAGTGCTAGGATGGATATTATTTTTTTATGTTGCATTGCTCATCAATATTCTGGTCTTTAAGAATATTCCCGCCTTGCATATGGGACAGGTCACCTTGAAATTTGGCGGCACTCAATCAGGAACTCCAAACTACGTGCCGTTCAAAACCATTTTACCCTATCTCGCTGGAGAGCGAGGAGCACTCATTGCCGTGATTAATGTGATCGGGAATATTGTTTTATTGATGCCCGTAGGATTTTTAATTCCTTTTTTCAGCCGTAACATGAATTTGCTGAAAATGGTAGGATTGGCCATTTTATTCTGTGGATCAATCGAAGCTATTCAAGCTTTTATGAAGATTGGGATTTTTGATATTGATGATGTCATTTTAAATGGGTCCGGGATGGTATTAGGCTATGGATGCTTTAGCATATATCCAATGGTGTGGAATTATTTCAAGACTCGCAAAATGATCCTGTTGGTTTGCATAGGAGTATTTACAGCTGTTTTATTTTATGCCGCATTTAAATTTTTGTATTGGGGGCCATCCGATGATATGCGCCCAGACAGACTTTTAAGAAATAATAAAGTCTCTTCAGTTACTGATGAAAATGTCAAACTATCATCAGATTTGTGCAATGGAACCGGGGGCACAGGTGAAATCATATCAATCGAAGGTGCGGCATTTACGATTCGAAAACGAGATGGAAGTAAGGAGGAGATAAAATTATCAGAGAGCACTGAAATTAAAAATTCTAAAGGTAGGGTAGCGTCATCTGTTTTAAAGCCAGGTATTCACGTTACTGTCGTAACATCTAACAGTGAGGAAATGATAGCTGCCGTTGTTATTATTTGTGGAAGTTAATCTGGTTTTATATTCTTCACCTCCAGTTTATAAATGATAGGATAGACTTATATACTTCATCAGGTGTTTCTTCCATGGGAACATGTCCGGATGAGGGAATGATTTTAAGCTGACTGTTTTTGATATCCGAATTGAATTTATATGCATTTTCAACATCAATCATTTGATCGTTTTGCCCCCAAATGATCAATGTGGGACAATTCACATTTTTTATATTTTCTGAAGAAGGAAATTTTCTTTGTTTAAAAAGATCTAAAGTTGCTTTTCTGTTTCCTTCGTGCAAGAGAAGATCATAATAACGGTCGACTAATTCGGGTTGAATTTTAGTTTTATCAAAATAGGCGTCTTCCAGACTTTTTTTGATGAGTGATTTCGGTGTTATCTTGGTAATTAAAGAATTGAGAACAGGAATGGAGGCCAGTTTAAATCCTAGGTTTCCTTTTTCATTTTTTCGGGGGTATCCTGCAGAGTTGATCAGTACGATTGCGTGTACTTTCTCGGGTGTAAGAAGGGACTGGTTCCATGCTATATTTCCGCCCAGAGAATTTCCAACCAGTATGCATTGCTTTATTTGCAGTTTATTCAGGAAGGAATCGATGAACCGATTGAAGTAAACGATACTGTAATCACGTTCAGGATTAGGCCCGGTTAAGCCAAATCCTGGAAGATCCATTCGAATGATTCGTTTTTTATCTTTGATTCGAACTGCTAAGCTATCCCAGGTATGCAAACTGGATGAAAGTCCATGAATCATTACCAATGGCAGTGTATCGTTTAATATGCCTTCATCCCGGTAATGAACATTCATGCCCAATAAGGACATGAACTTTGAAGATTCATTTGCGTACTTCGATTTTACAAGATCATGTGTTAGGTCGTTCTTGTAATTGAAGGCAATGATAGTTACAAGTATCAGTAAAATAATTCCAAGTGGTTTAATCCATTTCATATTTATTATTTA
>JBEDAP010000291.1:0-7038 GCA_041177705.1 Bacteroidota bacterium | reverse complement strand
CTTTTATATCGATCAAATATCTCATGCAA
Source organism: Bacteroidota bacterium (assembly GCA_041177705.1). GTDB lineage: Bacteria > Bacteroidota > Bacteroidia > Chitinophagales > Chitinophagaceae > Pollutibacter. The sequence continues at coordinate 7,009 of JBEDAP010000291.1, read as the reverse complement.
ATGGGTTGAGCCAGCTTCCTCTTCGCCTTCAAAGAAAAATTTCAGATTTACGTTGGGTTGCATGCCATTTTTTTTCAAGGCAGCATAGGCATGAAGGATAGCGAATACACCTGCTTTGTCATCTGACGCCCCCCTTCCATATATTCTCCAGTCGGGGTTGACTGCATTGCTTGTCATAGACCAATCGATCAGTGCACCACCCGATGCCAGCGAACCGTTTGCCAATTGAGGGCGAAACGGGTGCAATCCTTTTGCCCACTTGGTAGAATCAACGGGCTGTCCATCGTAATGCGCATACAAAACCAAGGTCTCTTTAGCACCCGGAACTTTCACTTCACCAAAAACAACAGGAGGCTGATTTTCTATAACAGGGTATAGCAGCTGAATATTTCCGATACCAATACCGGCCATATACTTCATCATCCAATCAGCATTCTTTTTTATATTGGGCAAATCGGAAGCAATGTTGGGTATGGAAATAAATTCTTTGAAATCTTCAAGCAACTGCTTTTCGGATTGCGACCTGTATCCTCTAACTTTTAAAATTTCAGGAGTTTGACTAAGTGCCACCATGGGCAACAACAGCATGAAGAAGATTTTTCTCATGACCTAAAGTTAGGATTTCGCCCGAAAGAACAAGTCGATTAATAATTGCTGAAGAGATTCGAATTGGCGGCCTCGGCAGCGGTGATATCCGAGAAACTAGAAAGCACATCCGGGCTACCTTTTTTCACACATACATCGTGTTCGTAATGTGCAGAAAATTTACCGTCTTTGGTTCGGACGGTCCAACCATCCGCATCGTATATCACATCTTTGGTGCCTACATTGATCATGGGTTCAATGGCAATGACCATGTTTTCCGTCAATTTGGGACCAGTTCCTTTTTTACCATAGTTAGGAACCTGAGGATCTTCGTGAAGTTCTTTTCCCAATCCATGTCCCACTAATTCGCGCACCACATGAAAGGAATGCTTGCGCTCGCAATAGTCTTGAACGGCAAAAGATATGTCTCCTACTCGATTGTTGTGAACGGCTTTGGCCACACCCAAATCAAGAGAGGCTTTGGTTACGCGCATCAACAATTGATGTTCTTCCAAAACCGGATTCAATCCAAATGTGTATGCACTATCTCCGTGAAATCCATTTTTGTAAACTCCAACATCGATAGAAACCAAATCTCCCTCCAGAATTTCTTTCTGATTGGGAAATCCATGAACCACAGCATCGTTCACGGAAATACATGTAGCATAAGGATAGCCGCGGTAGTTTTTAAAAGAGGGAACTGCTTTGTGATCGCAAATGAATTCTTCCGCACGCTTATCCAGCATGGCTGTAGTAACACCTGGCTTAAGTATGGTAGCGAGTTCAGCAAGAGTCTTACTTACCAATAGCGCACTCTCTCGCATCAACTCAACTTCGGCGTTGGTTTTGATGCGTATCATATCAATAAGTAGATACGGTGGATGCTGCTTGTCTTCCCTGAATTCTTCCTCCTGTCATGAGCCCATCGTATTGACGCATGAGCAAGTGTGTTTCAATTTGCTGAAGTGTGTCGAGAATAACACCTACCATGATCAGCAAAGAGGTTCCACCAAAGAAAGATGAGAACGACTGCGTAACTCCCAATTGCTGTGCAATGCCCGGTAAGATACCGATGGCAGCGAGGAAGATAGCACCTGGAAGCGTGATACGATCCATCACCTGGCCAATGTAATCAGCTGTAGGTTGTCCGGGTTTTACACCTGGGATGAATCCATTGTTTTGCTTCAGGCTATCCGCCATTTGCTTGGGGTTGAATATAAGTGCAGTATATAAGAATGTAAATGCAATAACCATTACCACATAAATCGTCATGTACCAGATATTGCTAGGGTCGTTGAAGATTCTTGCTATACCTTGTCCGGATTCCAAATTGGTAAATGAGAAAAGCGTAGGTAAGAACATGATGGCCTGTGCAAAGATGATAGGCATAACACCAGAGGCATTCACTTTCAAAGGAAGGAATTGTCTAGCGCCACCCAATGATTTATTACCCACCAATTGTTTTGCATAGCTGATGGGAACTTTACGAACACCTTGAACCAATAGAATCAATCCGAGGATGATGGCAATGAGAAAAGCGATTTCAACCAAGAACAGCAGAAGTCCGCCACCACCACGTGTTTGCTTTGCAGCAAATTCACCGATGAAGGATTGAGGAAGTCGAGCTAAGATACCCACCATGATGATGATGGAAGTACCATTGCCTAAGCCTTTGTCTTGAATTTTTTCTCCCAACCACATAACAAACAAGGTACCGGCTGTTAACACGATAACCGTTGAAAGCCAGAAATAAGGTTGGTAGGAAGCGATCAACGCATCGCGACTCACATTTTTCAAATAGGCAACGTAAGCAGCTGCTTGGAATAAGGTTACCAATGCAGTGAGGTAACGTGTCCATTGATTGATTTTCTTTCTGCCACTATCTCCTTCTTTTTGAATTTTCTGCATTTGAGGAACGAGAATCGTCATCAACTGCATGAAAATCGAAGCAGAAATGTACGGCATGATACCCAACGCAAAAATGGATGCATTCGAAAACGATCCACCTGCGAAAGTGTCGAAAAGTCCGAGCAAACCCGACTTTGCAGATTGCAAGTCAAGCTTATTGGGATCTATACCTGGCAATGCCACATGGGCACCGAAACGATAGACAAGAACCAACAGCAGGGTAATGGTAATTTTCCCTCTGAGCTCGTCGATGCTCCAGATATTTTTTATGGTTTGGATGAATTTCTTCACTGAAAAATGTTTTATCCTTTAACCGGCTCAAGGCCTTGGTTGCTCAATATCGGAAATTATTTGATGATTTCTACAGAACCACCTGCAGCTTCAATAACTGCTTTGGCTTTGTCACTTACCGCATTCACTTTAAAGTTGATCTTGGAAGCGATTGCGCCGTTGCCCAAAATCTTCACTTTATCGGTTCTGCTGATGAGGCTGTTTACATACAAGTTCTCCATGCTGAATGCATCGAGATTGTATTTAGCAACCAATGTTTCAACTTGTCCCAAGTTGAATACTTTGTATTCAACACGACCCGGATTTTTAAATCCTACTTTGGGGATACGACGCTGAATCGGCATCTGTCCACCTTCGTGTCCTTTTTTGGATTTATAACCTGCGCGGCTTTGTCCTCCTTTGTTACCTTTTGTTGAGGTACCACCGTGACCAGAAGCTTCACCGCGACCAATTCTCTTTTCTTTTTTTGTTGCCCCTTTTGCAGGTTTTAATGTGTGTAGTTTCATTGCTTTATTTTTTTTACTCAACGCAGTCCCCTGAGACCACTCGTATTTGTTCATTTCAAAGACATGCAGGGATTTGTCTTAGATCTCTTCTACTTTGATCAAGTGTGTAACTTTTCTAACCATACCCAATATTTGGGGAGTGGCGTCTACTTCTACGGTAGCATTGAGCTTACGCAAACCCAGTGCTTCCATGGTACGCTTTTGACGCTCGGGTCTATCGATTACACTTTTGATCTTGGTTAATTTCAGCTTTTTCATATTGAATCCCTTCGGGATGTTTATGTTTTACGAAACAGTCAACTATTATCCGTTGAATACTTTTTTCAAACCAATGGTCCTTGTTTTTGAAACATGGATTGGTTCACGAAGCAATGCCAAAGCTTTGAAAGTTGCTTTTACCACGTTGTGTGGATTGGCAGAACCCAAAGACTTAGCCAATACGTCGGTAACGCCAACACTTTCCAAAACAGCACGCATACTTCCTCCGGCGATCACACCTGTACCGTGAGCGGCTGGCTTAATCAATACTTTAGCAGCACCTTCTTTCGCTAACTGGTCATGAGGGATGGTACCCTTCATCACAGGAACTTTAATCAAGTTCTTTTTTGCGTCTTCGATGCCTTTGGTGATAGCTTCTTGAACTTCTTTGGCTTTGCCCAATCCGTGACCTACAACACCTTGTTCATTGCCTACCACTACCAGTGCGGAAAAGCTGAAAGCACGACCACCTTTGGTTGTTTTTACAACACGGTTGATCGCTACAACTTTTTCTTTCAACTCCAGATCACCGGCTTTTACTCTGCTTAAATTTAATTTTGACATTTATTGTAAAATTGATAGTTGACAAATGGATGATTAGAATTTGAGACCTCCCTCACGTGCACCTTCTGCAACAGCCTTCACTCTTCCGTGATAAAGAAATCCTCCACGATCGAAAACACAGGCTTCAAGTCCCAATGCCACTGCTTTTTTTGCAATTGCTTGTCCAACCAATTTGCTTTTTTCGATTTTGGTTCCTTTCTGAGCTGCGATGTCTTTGTCGCGTGATGAAGCCGAAGCCAAGGTGTTTCCACTGGCATCGTCGATCAACTGCACGTAGATATCGGTATTGCTTCTGAACACGCTCAGACGAGGGTGACTGGGGGTGCCAGACACTTTATTACGGATCGTGTACTTGATTCTTTGTCTTCTTAGTGATTTAACGTTCATCTTATATTATTTTTCCTGATTCGGCCAGGAGTTAAAGATTCTTATTTACCTGCTGCTTTACCTGCTTTACGACGGATGTATTCATCCTTGTATCTCACACCTTTTCCTTTGTATGGCTCAGGTTTTCTCAATCCTCTGATCTTTGCAGCTACTTGTCCCAACAATTGCTTGTCGTACCCTTCCAAGAAAATACGGGGGTTATCACCCTTCTCTTGGGTGGTACTAACCTTCAATTCTTTGGGAACTTCAAATATGATGTTGTGAGAATAACCGAGAGAAAGATCTAAAATATTTCCTTGGTTAGATGCTTTGAAACCTACACCCACCAATTCCAATTCTTTTTTAAATCCGTTGGTAACACCTTGTACGAGGTTGTTCAACAAAGCTCTGTAGAGTCCGTGCATTGCACGATGACGGATTTGATCCGTTGGACGCTTCAATTCTACTTTGTTTTCTGTGATTTCCACAACGATATCGCGATCGATCGCTTGCTTCAATTCACCTTTGGGACCTTTTACGGTTACCACATTGTCGCCACCTACGGTGAGTGTAACACCTTTGGGAAGCTCAATCAATTTTTTACCTATACGAGACATAGTTTTTGTTTTTCTTCCTTTCGCCTTTTTCGAATGGTTTCAGTTCCGTATAGAAAACTTAGTGCGCGATTCGAAACGCCCGAAAGGAAATATGATTAATAAACGTAACACAATACTTCACCACCCACATTCTGGGCTTTGGCATCTTTGTCGGTCATCACTCCTTTGGAAGTGGACAGAATGGCGATACCCAAACCATTTTTTACTCTTCTGAACTCAGCAGGCTTTGCATACGATCTCAAACCCGGACGAGAAATTCTCTCCATGGTTTTGATCGCAGGCTCTTTGCTGTTTGGATCATACTTCAAGGCGATTTTGATCACACCCTGCTTGCTATCATCTTCAAATTTGTATTTGAGGATGTATCCCTGGTTGTACAGAATTTCTGTGATACGCTTCTTCAAATTGGAAGCTGGAATCTCCACGATTCTGTGTCCGGCCATTTGTGCATTCCTGATTCGTGTCAGGAAATCTGCAATTGGATCTGTTGTCATATTTTTTTCCCTCCTTCAATCGGCTGTGCCGAAGGTTTTAGGTTTTAGTTTTTAAATGTTGTTCAAAAGATTACCAGCTCGCTTTTTTAACCCCTGGGATCTTACCCGCCAAGGCCATATCGCGGAAGGTTACCCTTGAAATTCCAAAATACCTCATGTATCCTTTCGGACGTCCTGTAAGTTGGCATCTGTTTTTCAGACGAACTTTGGATGAGTTTTTGGGAAGTTGGTCAAGTGCTTGCCAATCGCCTGCTTCTTTCAATGCAGCGCGTTTTTCTGCGAACTTCTCCACCAGGGCTTCTCTTTTTCTTTGTCTGGCTTTTACCGATTCTTTTGCCATGTGTTTCTATTGTTGTGAATCAATTAATCTTTTTTACTGTTGCGGAAAGGCATACCCAATTCCTTGAGCAATTCATAGGCCTCTTCGTTGTTTTGAGCAGTTGTTACAAACGTGATATCCATACCGGTAATTTTAGTAACCTTATCGATATCAATTTCAGGGAAGATGATTTGCTCGGTAACACCCAACGTATAGTTGCCTCTTCCGTCGAATGCTTTCTCGCTAATTCCTTTGAAATCGCGAACGCGAGGCAAAGAAGCAGCAATCAATCTGTCGAGGAATTCAAACATTTTAATTCCGCGCAACGTAACACGTGCACCGATTGGCATGTTCTTCCTCAACTTGAAGTTGGAGATATCTTTTTTAGAACGGGTAGCCACTGCTTTCTGACCGGTAATCATGGTCAATTCATCCAATGCTACATCGATCAATTTCTTGTCGGCAACGGCACCATTCACACCTCGGTTGAGGCAAATTTTCGTGAGCTTGGGAACCTGCATCACGGTGCTGTAACCAAATTTCTTCATCAAAGCTGGAACCACATCCTTGTGGTATTTTGCTTGTAACCTGGGTATATACGTAGCTGTTTTCATTATTTAATTACCTCCCCTGATTTTTTTGAAACGCGAACCAGTTTTCCATTTTCGCGGGTACGTTTGATCTTGGTTGCTTCTTCTTTTTTAGCATCCCACAACATCACATTGCTGATGTGGATAGCTGCTTCTTTTTTTACCAGTCCACCTTTGGTGTTCTGAGCCGAAGGCTTGGTGTGACGGGTAACGATGTTAACTCCCTCGATCAATACACGTGATTTATCAGGAAACACCTCAAGAACCTTGCGTGGCTTTTTGAGATCCTTATCGTCACCGGCGATCACCACTACGCTGTCGCCTTTTTTGATATTGAATTTGGGTTTAAATCTGTTGTTCATTTTCTTTATTTTATCGTGCTGTGCACTAGTCTACAATTATTAAAGTACTTCCGGAGCCAATGAAATGATTTTCATGTAGCCTTTGTCCCTCAACTCACGGGCAACGGGGCCGAAGATGCGGGTACCACGAGGCTCGTCGGATGCGTTCA
>JBEDAP010000290.1:0-3267 GCA_041177705.1 Bacteroidota bacterium | reverse complement strand
CCTTTGGTAGCAGCACGTGCTGTTCTCCCAATTCGATGCACATAATCTTCCGCATCCGAAGGAACATCAAAATTGATGACCAATTCAATATTGTCGATATGAATACCCCTGCTTAATATATCTGTTGCGATGAGAATCGGGAGTTTTTTAGATGCAAATTCTTGAAGCACCGTTTCCCGTTCTGCTTGTTCTAAATCCGAATGAATTTCTTTCGCATGAAAGCCTTTTCGTTTCAATTGAGCGGTAAGGGATTTTACCGTTTGCTTTTTGGAACAGAAAACCAATACGGATTGATGATTTCCTTCCGAAAGTAATTTGTCGATCAGAGGCATCTTTTGATTTTCATAAACTACATATGCCTGCTGCGTTATGGCATCTGGAGGCTTGGAAAGGCTGATGCTAATTTCCTCCGGATTTTTGAGGATGGATTTAGCTAGTTGTAAAATTTTGGGTGGCATGGTGGCGGAAAACAACAAGGTTTGTCTCGATGCGGGAAGATGTGAGATAATTCGCATGATATCCTCATAAAACCCCATGTCGAGCATGCGATCGGCTTCATCCAGTACTAGAAATTTCAATTCCTTCATTTTCACATAGCCCATGTTCAAATGGGATATTAGTTTTCCTGGCGTGGCTACAACGATGTCTACTCCTTTTGACAATGCTTGTTTTTCACGCACAAAACTTTCTCCATCACCACCGCCATAGATTGCAATGGAGCTGATTGAAGAAAAATAGGTGAGTCCATCCAAATGTGTACTGATTTGAATGGCCAATTCACGCGTGGGCACAACAATCAAAGCATGCACTTCTGATTCTTTGTATTGGCCAACACAGATTTTATGAATAATTGGAAGTAAAAAAGCTGCAGTTTTTCCGGTGCCAGTTTGGGCGGCTGCTATCAGATCCTTCCCCTCTAAAATAACCGGAATGGTTTTTTCTTGAATAGGGGTTGGGTTTTTGTAGCCGCTTAGTTCAATACTCTCTGCTAACGATTCGTGGAACTTAAAAGATGAAAAATCCAATAGGTTGTATTTACGATGCGAAGGTAACCATTTGGTTGGTATACTAATTTTAAATTGTATGTTGAAAATCTTGTCTAATTTTATAAAAACAATTCGATGCTATCGTTTAGGAGTTCATTCATAGGGTTTCTTTCATTGATGGTTGCTTATCTCCCTGCCTCTTCAGTCGCTCAGGGCATTACCAGTAGTGTAGCGACCAATGTATACATGGAGGCGTACAATATTCGCGGTCGCGCATTTGAAAACAAAGATGCTGTTTTGTATGACGGTACCCCTCTGCTAAACGATAATTGGGGGAAAGGGTCAGTCACTTTCAAGGATGGGAAGATTGTTAAAGAACTTGAGCTAAAATTCAACTTGGAGAAAAACGAGCTTTATTTCAACCGCGAAGGAGGAATGTTTTTATTCAATGACCCAATCGCTTCTTTTCAGATTTCTTATGGTACTGGAAATCGAATTTCAGTTTCCAATTTTAAATCAGGGTATCCGGTAAATGGAAGATTGGGTGAGCAAGTGTTCTATGAAATAATTTTTGAAGGGCCTCGGTTCCATATGCTTTCGTTTCGCTATGCCTATTTGGGCGATGCCAATCGATATGGTGGTGGAGTGAAACAGGCCTTTGTAAACGGGGAAGAATTGTATGTGTATGATGTAGCTGCAAAATCGATGCACCGTGTAAAGCGACAGGAGGCATCATTTAAAGATGCGCTTCCTAAGATTCAAGATAAAATCACGCAAATCTGCAGTGAAAACAAACTCAAATTGAAGAACAACGATGAGTTGATAAAGCTTTTCACTATCTTAAATCAATAAAATAGTTATGACTGCATCTGTCAAGTCGCTTTTATACTCATCAATACTAGCTATCGTATTCTTGTTTCAGTATGGATGTTCCAATGCACAACCCGACGGTGGAATTAAAACTGAGTCTTCAGAAAAAAAACCGATTGATAAGAACGCACGAGTTGTTTTAGATTCAAGTGCCTATGCTGGCCGGATGCATGCTATGGCGAACGGAGACAGTTCGGGTAAATGGAAGTTCAAGAATGATTACCCTAAGCCCGGAGCTATACTTCCTTTTCATCGCATCATTGCTTATTATGGAAATTTGTATTCTACACGCATGGGCATTTTAGGAGAATTGCCTAAGCCGCAGATGTTTGCCAGACTTAAAAAGGAAGTTGAGTTGTGGAACAAAGCTGATTCTACAACCCCGGCAATGCCAGCATTGCATTATATCGTTGCAACAGCCCAACAGGCACCAGGATCAGCCGGGAAATACCGTTTACGCATGCCGGATAGTCAAATAGATAAGGTAATGGCTATGGCGGATGAAATAGGGGCTATTGTATTTTTAGATATTCAAGTTGGGCTGAGCACTTTAAAAGAGGAGATACCTGTTATAGAAAAATACCTAAAAATGCCCAACGTACATTTAGGTATTGACCCAGAGTTTTCAATGAAAGGTGGACAAAAACCAGGATCGGTTATTGGGAGCTTTGATGCTTCCGATATCAATTTTGCTGCCAATTACTTAGCTAATTTAGTCAATCAGTACAATCTTCCTCCCAAAGTTCTTGTGATCCATCGGTTTACACAAGCCATGGTTAAAGAGTATAAGAAAGTACGGTTGATTCCTGAAGTTCAGTTTGTGATGGATATGGACGGATGGGGTGCTCCAGCGCGGAAAATAAATACCTACAAGCAATTTGTATATGCAGAACCTATTCAGTTTGCAGGTTTCAAATTGTTTTATAAAAATGATTTAAAAGAACCTCCGCATCGTTTATTAACTCCAAAAGAGTTGCTCAACTTGAAACCTAAACCACTATATATCCAATATCAATAGCAGGTTTATTTCATGGGAGTTTATGAAAAATGCACATAAAATCTTAATCAATGCACCTTGCAGAAGTTAATTGTTGAGGAGCAGTGAAATGATCCAATAACCTGCCAGAATCAATGCAAGAATCAGTCCTATAGACAATGCTAGCATCCATGTAGGGTAAATAAATCGCTGAATTGGACTCCTTCTTTTTAGTTTTCGTTGCCATGCATTGCGAACAGAATGGTGTAAGGCATTCAATTCTGATGTTGTGCTGATTGATTGGAGTCCCTCTATGGCCTCACCTAAAAAAGTATCTTCTGTCAATTGCTCTTCAAATACTCGCTTTTTATGGCTATCAATGGTTCCATCCATGTAATTCAGAATTTCCTGATGTTCAGGAACATACTGGTTGAT
>JBEDAP010000289.1:0-3673 GCA_041177705.1 Bacteroidota bacterium | reverse complement strand
CCGTTTTCCTCAATGGTGTTAAAGTAACCGACGATGTGGCTCTAGAAAATTATTGGGATCGGAAAATCCCCATCTTCCCTAAAGAACAAATTGAATTGCAAGCTCATGGAACCTATGTAGCTTATCGAAATATATACGTGAAAGAACTATCTGGTGAAACAACAACACCGTTATCTGTTGAAGAACAAAAAGCAGGATTTGAGAGCTTGTTTGATGGAACTAATTTAGATAAATGGATCGGCAACAAAGTTGGATACGCATTGGAAGAAGGAGTAATCGTAACCCATCCGGAGCTGGGTGGAGGAAATATCTACACCACTGAGCAATACAGCGATTTTGAATTCCGATTTGAATTTCAATTGACCCCTGGCGCAAACAATGGTCTAGGGATTCGAACTCCACTCACAGGGGATGCAGCTTATGTAGGAATGGAACTTCAAATATTGGACAATGAATCTCCTATTTACAAAATCTTAAAGCCGTATCAGTACCATGGATCTGTTTATGGAGTTATACCTTCTCGTCGTGGTTTTTTAAAACCTACGGGAGAGTGGAATGAGCAAACGGTAATTGCAAAAGGTTCAAGTATCAAAGTTATTTTAAATGGACAGGTAATTTTAGATGGAGATATCAAGGAAGCTTCAAAAAACGGGACGGCTGATGGAAGAGAACATCCAGGTTTGCAAAATCCAAAGGGGCATATTGGTTTCTTAGGGCATGGGGACGTTGTTCGATTCCGCAACATTCGTATAAAGAAATTATAAACCAAACAATATGAAAAAAGTACTGGCTATTCTTGTTCTTTCAAGTTTTTTGAATGGCTTATATGCACAACAAATTACAGGAGCTTGGAAACGAAATCTGGATACCGCAGTACAATACTTAACACTCGTTGATGATTATTTCAGCGTTGCAACATTTGATCTGTCATCAAAAAAGTTCATCAATACGTTTGGAGGAACTACCAAATCAGATAACAACAAGTTGGTGGGCGTTATTGAATTCAATACAGCCAATAAGTCTGATGTAAAATCAAGTTATTCTCTTTCTTTTCAATTGTCCAAGAAAAAGCTGGAGCTAGCTTTAGGAGGGATAAACCTTTCCTGGGAAAAAGTAGATGATGCTTCAGATGCATTGGCGGGCAATTGGAAAATCACTGGAAGAGAGCAAGAGGGTAAAATGGTTGCCATGCGACCAGGAGCACGAAAGACAATCAAGATACTTTCAGGTACAAGATTTCAATGGGCAGCTATCAATTCTGAAACGGGAGAATTCTTTGGAACCGGTGGCGGGAGCTATACGTTCAAAGACGGCAAGTATACCGAGAATATCGAGTTTTTTTCAAGAGATGCCAGTCGAGTTGGATCCTCATTGTCATTTGATGCCTCATTGAAGGACGGAAAATGGCATCACTCGGGCCTCAGCTCAAGAGGAGATAAGATTTATGAAATTTGGGAGAGGTTGTAAGAGAGTTGTGGGTTTTAGGTTTTGTGTTTTGTGCTGGATTCTTGTGTTAGGAACCCCAAAACCCACAACTTAATTTCTCCCTATTCCCTAGTATTTCTCTATTCCCTTGCCTTTCCCTAACTTCGCCCACGAAAAAAATACCTCATCATGTCGGTTCTCGTTAATAGCTCCTCCAAGGTTATTGTTCAAGGTTTTACAGGTACTGAAGGCACATTCCATGCTACACAGATGATAGAATATGGAACCCAAGTTGTTGGGGGTGTAACACCAGGAAAAGGAGGCACTAAACATTTGGATAAACCCGTTTTCAACTCTGTCGCTGACGCTGTTAAAGAAACGGGTGCTATCGTGAGTATCATTTTTGTTCCTCCTACATTTGCAGCGGATGCAATTATGGAAGCTGCTGAGGCGGGAATTGCGTTGGTGGTTTGTATTACCGAAGGCATTCCTGTTCAGGACATGGTAAAAGTTAAAAATTACCTGCAAGGAAAATCAACCCGTTTGATTGGCCCAAACTGTCCTGGTGTAATTACCGCTGAGGAATGCAAAGTGGGAATCATGCCTGGTTTTATTTTCAAAAAAGGAAATATCGGTATCGTATCTAAATCCGGTACTCTTACCTATGAAGCTGCAGACCAAATCGCGAAAGCAGGATTGGGAGTAACTACAGCTATTGGTATTGGTGGTGATCCTATTATTGGGACAACCACGAAAGAAGCAGTAGAACTGCTGATGAATGATCCTGCTACGCATGGTATTGTAATGATCGGTGAGATTGGTGGAAGTATGGAAGCGGATGCAGCCAAATGGATTCAAGAAAACGGTACAAAACCTGTTGTTGGTTTTATAGCTGGACAAACAGCGCCTCCCGGTCGCAGAATGGGTCATGCCGGTGCCATCATTGGTGGTGCTGACGATACGGCTGAAGCCAAAATGCGCATCATGAAATCCTGTGGCATCCATGTTGTAGATAGCCCAGCCGATATTGGAAAAACCATGGCCGCTGCCATGAAAAGCAAATAGCATCTCCCTGTTTTCTATTCATACAAAATGAGCAAACCTTCACTTTACTACATACCGTATAAGTTCAGGAGGGTAGAAAATTTACACATTTTATTGTGGCTGATCAAAGATGCATGTTGGGCATTGAATCTCAAATATCCTGCCCTTTTTATGATTGTTCCAACTTTACTTGTTGCGATCATGATTACCTATCAAACCCGAAAGATCACCAGTGAGTTCCTTCACAATTTGGCAATAGATTTTTGGATAACTGCCAATTGCACCTGGATGGTTGGGGAGTTTTACGGCTGGGATGCAAATTTGATTGGTCCATATGGACTCCGTGAGTTTTCCTTGCTTCCATTTGGCATAGGATTGCTGATTTTAGGCTACTATTACCTTATTTATATCCACAAAGAAGATTTTGAGGATCAGGTACTCCGCCAAACTGAGCAAGTGATCAGTGAACAAGAGAAAAAGGACTAAGTCGAATCTTCTCAAAAATCATCCCGCTTGGTTTATCTTTGCTCCCTTAGAAAGGGGTTTAATCATTAATTATGTACAGGACACATACGTGCGGTGAACTCAGGGTAGGTCAAATAGGCGCTACCGTAACCTTGGCTGGCTGGGTTCAAACTATCCGGAAGTTTGGAGCGATCACTTTTGTAGATTTAAGAGACCGATATGGCATCACTCAATTGGTGTTCAACGAAAGGCATAATGAACAGCTCGATGCTCAGCCATTGGGAAGAGAATTTGTTTTGCAAGTTTCAGGTTCTGTTATCGAACGTACCAATAAAAATGCAGCTATTCCAACAGGGGAGATTGAAATCGATGTTACTGAATTCAAGATTTTAAACAAGTCGGCTGTACCTCCTTTTACCATTCAGGATGATACCGATGGCGGGGATGACCTTCGCATGAAGTTCAGGTATTTAGATTTAAGAAGAAATGCAGTTAAACGAAACCTCGAGTTGCGTTACGCCGTCAATCGTTCCGCCCGTAATTATTTGCATGAGCAAGGATTCATGGATATTGAAACTCCATTCCTAATAAAATCCACTCCGGAAGGAGCCCGCGATTTTGTTGTGCCTTCCAGAATGAATTCCGGTCAATTTTACGCGCTACCACAATCACCACAAACATTTAAACAATTGTTGATGGTGAGTGGATACGATCGCTATTATCAGATTGTAAAATGTTT
>JBEDAP010000288.1:0-2630 GCA_041177705.1 Bacteroidota bacterium | reverse complement strand
TTGGGATTGCCATTGATCAATGCCGGTGGTAAAATCAAATTGTATCTTCCTCCTTCCTTGGGCTATGGAAGCAGAGCCGTAGGTTCTATTCCTGCAAACAGTGTATTGATTTTTGAAATTACACTGGTAGCTGCCTAATCTTATCATTTAGAGCGAGTCCATACATCGGTTCTGCCAATCAGTGTGATACCGATAAATCCACGAACGTTGAGCGTGTTTTTGTCTTTCATGTTGATGACACATTTGTACTCTTTTCCATTTTTTGGATCGTAAATATGTCCACCTTCCCACTCGTGATTTCCTTTGTAATTGAAACCCCAGATATTAACCAATCCCATTAAAGGGCGACTGTGATTGGCTTTATTGGGATGATTGATATCTGTTTTTGGTTTACCTGTTTTAGGATCTGTCGGTTCTTGAAGCCAAACAATTTTTCCCTGGTAATTGGATCCATTCTTATAAATTTCAACTTTGCCGTTTCCGGATCCGGTAAGCCACACTCCAAGCATATCATCACCGGATTTTTTGTCTTGTGAAAATACCAACGAAGGAAGTACACAAACGAGAAATAGTGCAAGCCGTTTCATTTCAGTAATTTTATGGATCCAAGTTAAAGAAATATTTCAAGCATCATGCATCAGTCCATTTCTGTTTTTGATATGTTTAAAATTGGGGTGGGACCATCCAGCTCCCATACCTTGGGCCCTTGGCGTGCCGCAGAACAGTTTTGTGAGCATTTGATTCAAAACGGAAAACTAGAATTTGTCGATTCGGTGAGAGTCATCCTCTACGGCTCATTGGCTAAAACAGGAAAGGGCCATGGTACAGATCTAGCTGTTCAACTGGGACTATCCGGTGAAGACCCAGTAACGATTGAAACAGACAGAATCCAAGTATATATTCAATCGATTGCTACCAGCAAACGTTTGATGCTCGCAGGTAAACATGAAATCAATTTTGATCCTCGCGAGGATATTGAATTCTTCATGACGGAAACCTTGCCCTATCATCCCAATGGGATAACTTTTTTAGCATCCTGCAGAGACGGTGAAAATTTTGCGCAAACTTATTATTCTATCGGAGGAGGATTTGTTGAAAAAGAAAACGAAATTAAATCGACCAATACGGAAGTTTCACTTCCTTTCCCAGTCAATACAGCAAGCGAGCTCTTGCACTGGTGCATGAAAACGGGTATGTCCATTCACGAAATTGTTTTGGAAAATGAATCTGCCTGGAGATCGGAGCAGGAAACACGTGACGGGGTAATACGCATTTGGGAAACCATGAAGTCTTGTATGTACAAAGGTTGCCATGCTCAGGGAACATTGCCCGGCGGCTTGGATGTTAAACGCAGAGCTTCTGAACTCAATAAAAAATTAATAAAAGGTAGAACGTATACCGATAGCTCCGATTGGGGAAAGGCATTTGTTCAAGGGGGAAATGATTTTAGCTACATACTCGATTGCGTCAGTTGTTTTGCGTTGGCAGTGAACGAAGAGAATGCCTCATTCGGCCGTGTTGTTACTGCACCCACCAATGGAGCAGCAGGGGTAATTCCAGCTGTGTTGCAGTACCTCGTTGTTTTTTGCGAGAAAGGCAGCGAAGAAAAAGTAGTTCCATTTTTATTGACTGCTTCGGAAGTTGGAAGCATTTTTAAAAAGGGTGCAACAATTTCTGCTGCGATGGGAGGATGTCAGGCAGAAATTGGAGTTTCCAGTGCCATGGCTGCAGCGGGTTTGTGTGAAGCACTCGGTGGTACACAGCGCCAGGCGCTTATGGCTGCCGAAATAGCAATGGAGCATCATTTGGGTTTAACCTGTGATCCCATAGGTGGATTGGTTCAGGTTCCTTGTATAGAACGAAATACCATGGGAGCCATCAAGGCCATAACAGCTGCGCAATTGGCATTGCAAAGTGCTCCTGATTTCGCCAAAGTAAGTTTGGATGCTGTAATTAAAACCATGTGGGCAACGGCAAGAGACATGAGTGAAAAATACAAGGAAACGGCAGATGGGGGATTGGCCCTTCAAATTCCATTGAGTCTGAGCGAGTGCTGATTTGATTAATACTCTTTCACAACATGATAAAGCGTATCTCGCTCCACAGCTTTCCTTCCAACAGCATGAATCATGCCTACCAATTCTTCCGTACTCATGCTGGGGTTTTGCTCTTCACTTCCAGCCATGGAGTAAATCTTAGTTGAATCATCAATGGTTCCATCCATATCATTTACGCCAAAGGATAAGGTGAGTTGAGCTTGCTCTCTTCCCAGCATCGGCCAATACGCTTTCACATGCGGGAAATTGTCCATAAAGATTCTAGCGATGGCATACAATTTCATGTCTTCAATGCTGCTGACTTCAGCAATATGACTCATTTCATTGTCTTGGTTTCTAAATTTCAGCGGAATGAATGTATTGAAGCCTCCAGTTTCGTCCTGTAATTTCCTCAATCGATCCATGTGATCCACACGATGTTCATACGACTCAATATGTCCATACAACATGGTTGCGTTGCTGTGCATACCCAATCGATGCGCTGTAGCGTGAATGTCTAACCAGCCATCGGCGTCAACTTTATCGGCGCATATTTGATTGCGTATATCGGGATGAAATATTTCTGCACCACCT
>JBEDAP010000287.1:0-3212 GCA_041177705.1 Bacteroidota bacterium | reverse complement strand
AAGCCCAGACCCGGAATCTTTTCAGGAATACCCTGCGCATCCAATTTCACCCATTCGGGGTTTAAAACTTGAAGCACATTGGGTAAAATTCCGTCGATCAA
Source organism: Bacteroidota bacterium (assembly GCA_041177705.1). GTDB lineage: Bacteria > Bacteroidota > Bacteroidia > Chitinophagales > Chitinophagaceae > Pollutibacter. The sequence continues at coordinate 3,111 of JBEDAP010000287.1, read as the reverse complement.
ATTGAAGAGAGAGATCACCGCCCATACGGTAATTACGATGGGTGCCAAGATGACCATTCCCTGAAAAATATAGTAAACAAGCCTGCTAAACTTAAAAGGCTTCATTGAGTAAATTTGACCAAATATAGCCCAATTTCAAGGCAAAAACAGGTAAAAACCCCCAATTTCGACGCAAAAAACACAAAATTCTCTGTCTATCCCTGATTTAATCCGTTCAACAAATTCTGAATTTTCTTTCAACAGAAACTTTTTTTACATTAAAAGTTTCCATAGTTTTGCGGCGCCAAAATGGAAACAAGAGATCGCATAGTAGAACAAGCAAGGAATTTATTCATGAAACTGGGTTTGCGCTCGGTTTCCATGGATGATATTTCTACACAACTGGCTATTTCCAAAAAAACACTTTATCAGCACTTTACTGATAAAGACGAACTGGTAGATACCGTGTTGCAGTCCGAAATCGGTCGCATGCAAAAGGAAACAATCGAATGCATGGTGCATGCCGAAAATGCCATTCAGGAAGTGACCAATACCATGGAAATGGTCATCAAGCATTTCACCCACATGAACCCGGTGATCATTTTCGACCTGCAGAAATACCACTTCAATTCCTTTGGCAAATTCATGGACCACAAGAACAAATTCATTTTAGATATCATTTCAAAAAATTTGATTCGCGGGATCGAAGAAGGCGTTTATCGTTCAGACATCAATGTAGATGTTTTAGCCAAGTTCAGACTGGAATCGATGATGATTGCTTTCAACATTGACTTATTCCCCAATGAAAAATACAACCTCGCAGAAGTGAGTGTTGCTATCATTGAAAATTTTCTCTACGGCGTAGCTACCGAAAAAGGATTTCAATTGATTGAATCCTACAAAACAAATCGTATAAAAAACAATACAGTATAAACCAGTATATATGAGACGAAGAGGCTTTCATTGGATTTTCTTTTTATTCATCTTGCCCACCGCATCGTTTGGCCAACAGAAGTATAAGCTTTCCGCTGAACAAGCTGCTGCATTGGCATTAAAAAATGTTACCGAAATAAAAAATTTGCAGATCGATCGCGAGTTGCAGATTGCAAAAAACAGAGAGTATATTGCTCAAGCCTTTCCACAAGTGAATGGAAGTATCTCCACACAACATTTCTTTAGTATTCCCGTAACTCTTCTACCCGACTTTATCTCTCCATCGGTATATCAGGTACTAGTTGATAATGGCGTACGAAATGGTGCGGGTAGTCCCATTACCAAACCCAACGATCCTCCTCAATTTTTTCCTGCTCAGTTTGGTGTTCCTTGGCAGTCAGCAGCAGGAGTTCAATTTCAACAACTCTTATTCCAACCCGATCTTTTTGTTGCTATACAGGCTCGAAAAAAAGCTGTAGCACTTACTGAAGCCAATATCAAAGTGATGGAGGATTCAGTAAAAAGCAGCGTATTCCGTGCTTATTATAGTGTACTCATTGCAAAGAAAAGAAAACAATATTTGGAAGAAAGTATCCTGCGTTTACAGAAATTAAAAAACGACCAGGAGAAGCTTTACAAGAATGGCTTTGCCGAGAAACTTGATATCGAAAAGACGCAAGTATCATTGAACAACCTCATGACCACCTCCAACCAGATCAACGATCTAACCGAAATTGGATTGGCATCACTCAAGTTTGCTCTTGCCATAAATCAAAAAGATACATTGGAATTAACGGACTCGCTCTCCTTTGATGCGATCAAAAAGGATGTATTGCAAATGGATAATTTTAAATACACCGATCGTAAGGAAATTCAATTGCTGAATGTAGCCAAAGACTTACAGGGACTGGACGTTCAGCGAAACAAGCTTTCATATATTCCTACCATTGCTACGTATTGGAACTATACCCGTAATGCTTTAGGGCAAGAATTCAATCTCTTCAACTTCTCTGATAAATGGTTCAAAGCCTCTGTATGGGGATTGAATATGAGTATTCCCATTTTTGATGCGGGCCAGAAAGCAATGAAACTCAAGCAAGCGAAACTCAATTTGGAAAAAACATCCAATACAATTGAGAATGTTGAACGCGCAATCGATCTCCAACTCAAAGCTTCATCCGTAATCTTTAAAAATGCATTGTTGTCGCTGGATATGCAAGAACGCAACGTACAACTCGCAGAACGAGTTTACAATACCACCAAGAAGAAATACGAACAAGGATTAGGTTCCAGCTTTGAATTGCTTCAAGCAGAATCCGAACTGGAAACTTCTCAATCCAATTATTTCCAATCTCTTTACGATGCCATCAACTCCAAGATTTCATACATGAAAGCCTTGGGTAAAATTTAATTCAAACCGCACAATCGTTTATCATGAAAAAAATACTCTCCTTCTCGTTCCTTCTTATTCTCCTCGCTTGTTCTGAAAGCAAAAAGGAAAATGGAAACCTCAGTACCAAAAAAGCAGAGCTTGAAAAATTAACCAAGGAACGTGATGCAATTGCACAAAAAATTGCAGCACTCGAAATTGAAATTCAAAAACTAGACGGAGGCGCAAGTTCAGAGAAATCTAAACTCGTTGAAGTAACAGCACTGACCACACAGAACTTTGCACACTACATCGATCTTCAAGGTAAAATCACCACCGAAGAATTATACTATGTAACACCTCGTGGTATGGGTGGACAAGTAAAGTCCATTTTTGTGAAAGCCGGCGATCGAGTTAAAAAAGGTCAGTTGCTGATGAAGTTGGAAGATGGGATCATCCAGCAAAATATCAAACAAGTAGAAAGTCAGCTTTCTTTCGCCAAAAACATTTTTCAAAGACAAGAAAATCTTTGGAAAGAAGGAATTGGAACTGAAGTACAATACCTCTCTGCCAAAAACAACGTTGAAAGTTTAGAAAAGCAGCTGTCACTCGTAAAAGAACAACTGAGCACTACATCCGTAACTTCTGAAGTATCCGGCGTTGTGGATGCAGTAAATATCCGTGTGGGTGAAACTTTTATGGGCTCCCCGATGGCCAGTATCAACATTGTCAATCCAGGATCTCTCAAAGCTGTTGTGGATGTGCCAGAAAACTATGTGGCGAAAATCAGAAAGGGTATGCCGGTGGTTGTAAATGTTCCAGATATCAAT
>JBEDAP010000286.1:0-5064 GCA_041177705.1 Bacteroidota bacterium | reverse complement strand
GAAATTCCGGCAAACCTTTTTTCTTGTATATGGCTCATTATGCTGTGCATGTTCCATTGAGTAAGGATAAGAGGTATTATCAGAAATACATCGATAAAGGATTGACTGATGCAGAAGCCCGGTATGCAGGACTTATAGAGGGAATGGATAAAAGCTTGGGGGAATTGATGGATTATTTGAAACAAATTCAGGAAGATCAAAATACATACATTGTATTTATGTCTGACAACGGTGGCTTGAGTTTGGTTCCACCAAGATCCGGATTGGCCCATTCGCAAAATCTACCGTTGAAAATGGGAAAAGGTTCCTTGTATGAGGGCGGAATTCGAATTCCCTTTATTGTATCCGGTCCGGGTATTGGAAGGGAAGGAGTTTCAAATCAACCTATTGCAGTGGAAGATCTTTTTTCAACGATATTGGAATGGACCGGAATACAAAATGCAACTATAGAGCAAAAGGTAGATGGTGCAAGTATCGATCGATTTATTCGGAATACCTCACTTGTGGATGACAATAAAATTCTGTTATGGCATTATCCCAACAACTGGACTAATATCAATCTGCATGGTATTTCATGGGCCAGTGCCATGCGGAAAGGCAAGTGGAAGCTTATTTACTTTCACAAGGATGGTAATTTAGAGTTGTACGATGTAGTTGATGATATTGGAGAAACCAACGATTTATCTCTTGTTTATCCAGATCAATTGAAAATGATGGCAAGGCTCATGAGCGACGAGCTAAAAAAACGAGGTGCAAAATTGCCAACGCGCAAGCAGAATGGCGAAGTTATACCATGGCCAGATGCTGTTGCAAAAAGCAGATAAAAAATTAAGCCGAGGTAATCAAATGGGCTGGTTCGGACTCTGTGAAATTGTTAATCCACATATTACCTGATGGACTTTCGTATTGTTTGATTTGGTCTTTCACCAGCATTTCGTTTAAGGTATACAATGCTTCAAATTCATTTTCATCACGAAGCATAGCATATTCTCTTGTGGTTAATGTTTGGAATCTATTGAAAAGGTATTCTGGTGATTTGTTGTAATCTGATTTTTGAATTCCAGGTTTTAGATTCTCTAATATTTCTACGAAGTTTTGGTAGGGTTGATATCCATTCAATGCCAATTCAACCCCGTTTTTATTGGAGAAAAATAACGTAGGAAGAACTTTTACATGAAGCTCATCGGCTTTCATCAAATCTTGGCGGAAAAGTTCTTGTGCCTTTCCCTCTAGATCTCTAAGTAATCTTGCCGCATCCAATCCTACTTCATAAGCAGCTGCGTGCAGGAATTCTTTTTTTATGATGTTTTTCTTTTCCAAGAAAACCATTTCACGAATTCTTCTTAAGAACAGTACTGCTTTTCCCGTGTCTTGTAATTGGGCAGCTTTGAAGGCGATCGAAGGAGGATAGGAAGATGGCAATGGATCTTCCAGCCAAATATTTTTATTCACGGGCATTTCATAATAGGAACATACTTCTTGCCAGTGTGCTGCAACATCAGAAGGTTTTGTAATGCCGTAGCGATTGAAATTTTCCCACGAAGGAAGAAGCCCGCCCATCTTATATTCAATGGACACATGCTCTTCGTACTCCAATTGAAGTTTTCTCAATTGAGGTTGAATGATCCAGCAGGTTGAGCAAATAGGGTCGGTAAAATATAAGATGCTGATTTCTTTTTGTGGGGCAGATTTGCGTATAGCTCTTTCTTGTTTCGCAATAAGCGGTACAGCCATTTCGTCCTCGTTTCTCATTTGAGGATTGAGAAAATCTTTTTTGATATCCCTTCCCAGCTGTATTTGTTTAGCAACGTGTTCAGCTCTCAGTTGATAATATTTTTCAAATGCCAATTCATAATCGTCGTCGCAGAGCACAAGCAGGTTGTAAAGTGTATGCGCATCTACTAAAGCATTCGTAGTTCCTGCACTGGTAAATGGAAGAGCCAAGTGAGCTGCGTCTCCAATGAGGGCGACGTTATTTTTGTGAAACGTTGGAAGAAGATCAAAGTCTTTGGTATGCCAGATATAGGTGTTCTCAAAATTTTCTTTTTCCATCACCTCCTGTACCAAATCAGGAAAGTCTTTCAGTAATTCAGAGCAAAACATTCCCATGGCTCTGGGACTTGTTTCATGGATGTCTAAAATGGTAGGATCGTATTGAATATACCAAACAACTTCCGTTTCAGAGGAAGGTATCACACCAAATGAAATACTTTGTTCGTGGTGTTGAAATTTAGTAAATCGATTGGCAAGCCTATCGCATAGCTCTTTGCTTTCTAATAAACCTACGACTTCTTTTACTTCCGTAGGAGTAAAATTTGTTTTTCCTAGAATTGCTTCACGTACGTATGAATTTCCTCCATCTGCACCTATGAAAATGTCTCCGTATTCAACATCCCCATTTTTAAATACCGCTGCAATGGCTTTGTCTCCCTCGTATATGAAATGAGAAAAAACTCGGTTGTGTTTGATTTTTTCGGAAGGTAAAAGCGAGTATAAAAATTCAACAATATCTTTTCTTTTGATGCATTGCCAAGGGTCAAGTTTTTGAAATTTGATTTCTTCGTCGGTGGGCTTCCTCAAACTGAATTGATTGATAAATTTCCCTGGCAAACAAGAATTGGGGCATCTGCCTTCAACCAGTTCTTTTAAGATTGAAACACCTTCGGAATGCATGAGGAATGCGTTCCCCCTGATGGGAATGGTAGTATCGCGTTCATTGACAACCACTTCAATTCCTTTTCTGTTCAGGAAAATACCCATGGTTAATCCGGCAATGCCTCCTCCGATGATTACTGTTTTCATACTAATTCATTGTTTTTTTGATACGATCTAGGGCCTCGGTTAAAATATGTTCTGATGTTGCAAAACTTATGCGTATATATCCTTCTGCACCTTCACCAAACCACTGTTTTAATCCGGGTACTACAGCTACTTTTGCTTCTTTCATGAGTTTATCGCTAATTGCTTGGCTCGACATGCCGGTCTTGGCGATATTTACAAACGCAACAAAGCATCCTTCCGGAGGCAGACAAGAAAAATTTTTGATTTGGTTCAGAGAGTCAACACAGAGCGATCTCATTTTAGAGAGGTGCAGTACAAATTGTTCCAGCCAATCCTGACATTCATTCAAGGCAGCCGTAGCAGCAATTTGTCCGGCTGCATTGCATCCTCCTACCGTAAATTGGCTTAATGAGGATTGAAATATTTTTTCATACGATTCGAAATCGGAGCAAAGTATAGCGCCTACACGTAAAGAGGCCAGTCCATATGATTTGCTAAATCCGGTTACAGTAACTGTTCTTTTTTTGATTTCCTCATCTAAGGAAGATATAGAAGTGAACCCGTGAGGAGCAAAAATAATTTCGCTCCATATCTCGTCTGAAAGGATGAGCAAGTTGTATTTAACTGCTATATTTCCGAGTTGGGTTAATTCTTTTTTGGTAAATACTTTGCCAGTAGGATTGAGCGGGTTGCAAAGGCAAATCATTTTTGTTCTTTCGTTGATGAAAAGTTCCAACGAAGAGAAATCCATTTCCATATTCGTTTGAGGGATAGGGAATGTAACTGCTGTTGCATGAACAGATTCTACGCTGAGTCGGAACAGAAAATCAACAGGATCAAATATGATCGCTTCATCCAGTGGCTTTAGAAAGGTCTTGCAAATCAAATGAATGCCGCTAGCTGCGCTATCAATGGGTAGAATGAAATCAGGGCGGTAGTTTACTTTGTATTTATTTGCGTAATGCAAGGAGAGGCTGTTTCTGAATTCTAACAAGCCTTCTGCAGGGCCGTAAGAAAAATAACCATCACGCGCATAGTTTGTCAAAGCTTTTCGAATCGGTTCCGCGCAAGGGAAGTCCGGATCTGCTGCAGTGAGGGGGATGGTTCCATCGGGCACAGTGGCCCAGCGGAGGTTGTACGCCCTCTTCTTCAGGATATCTAACTTGACAGATTCGTTACTAAACACGGGTTTGATTTAGAATGGTCATTTAAAATACCCTAGATCCATAGGCTAAAAAAGGATGCTTTGGCTCATTTTTAAAGATTACGTATAAACACGTAAGGACATAAGGGGAATAGACTGAAGGGCTACTTAATTCCAGGTGAATTACCTTTATAGGGCGGGTATTTCTAATTCAAAAAAGGGGCAAACATGAAAATTCAAAATCCAGCGCTGAATGCTGTTTTCAATGTATTGGGATTGATATTGGTTTTAGCTGTGAACGCATTGGCCAATATATTACCTATCAATGGCTACAATACTGGACAGGTTTCAGGATTTTATCCCAATTATTTTGTTCCAGCTGGGTTTACGTTTGGAATTTGGGGTTTGATTTATTTTTTATTGATTGGGTTTGTGATATGTAGTTTATTCCGGGGGTTTGGAAAATTTGATGAACCTTCTGCTAAAGCAATAGATGCAATTAGTCCCTATTTTCAGCTTTCGTGTCTATTGAATGCGGGATGGATTGTTGTTTGGCATTATTTGATGTTAGGCACATCTCTGGTTGTTATGATTGCTTTTTTGGTTCTGCTTGTCAAGCTTTCAATTCGTTTACATCCTTTGAAAAAGGAAATGAAGGGTTTTTATCGATTCTGGATTCACCACCCCTTTCTTGTTTATTTAGGTTGGATTGCTGTAGCAACCATTGCCAATACAACAGCTTTGTTTGTAGGGATTGGTTGGCAGGGGGAACCTTTTACGGGTCCTTTGTGGAGTACAATCTTGATTGCGATTGCGATTGTATTGGGAGTGTTTATGGTTGTTAAGCGACAGGAACCTGCTTATGGCTTTGTATTGGCTTGGGCTTTATTTGGAATCTATTCTGGGCATTCTGCTGCTTCAAAACTGGTAGGCATATCAGCCGCTATTGGTGTTTCGTTGATTTTAGCATCAACTTTTACCATGTTGTTGAGAAAAAGATGAAAACGATTTGAAGCATGAAGCACCAATTTAAGTCGTTACTTTTGCAGCATGTCTTTTAGTTCTCTTTGTCTTCAGATTTTTGAGCAAGCCTGCAAAGATTATCATCAACACAATCAGATTGATGTGGTTGAAAAAAA